>NZ_JASGFD010000028.1:0-71586 GCF_047605705.1 Silvibacterium sp.
GTCGCCTTCGCCAGCCCTGCGTCGCCTTCGCCGATTCCGCCGCCGGCCGTCGCCTTCGCCAGCCCTGCGTCGCCTTCGCCGATTCCGCCGCCGGCCGTCGCCTAAGCTCTTAGCTCTTAACTTTTTGAATTAAAGCTGCTGAGACAAAAGTGTTATGCCCGTTTCGACTTTTGTCTCAAGGCTCACGCTTTCCAACTGCTATCCTTCAGGTGGAAGCGTGACGTATGAAACTGACGAGCCTCGACACATTACTGTGGATGGCCGGCATCCTTGGAGAGGTCTCTCTCTCTTGCGTGCTCCTTATGCGCAAGCACTACAGAGACTTCCCTCTCTTCGTGAGCTGGGTGATCTTTAATACCCTCTCCGAAGCTCTGGTCTACATCCTGATTCATCATGCTTCTGCCCTCACGTACTACAAAGCCTATTTTGTTGAATCTATAGCTCTTAGCACCTTAGAGCTCTGCGTTCTGCTTGAGATTGCAGCAAATGTGCTGCGACCGGTTAAGCGGTCGCTTCCTGCTGGAATCCTAGTTGCCCTCCTCATACTTATGGTGGGGATAGGCGCTGGAGGATTCTGGATCGCCGCACATCTTAACGCAGCCACGCTTCTGCATCCCCGCGCATTGATTGTCTTAAATACAACGATCGCGATTTTGCGATTGGTTACATTTGTGGTCATCGCTGGTTTTTCACAGGTATTGGGGCTGGGCTGGAAAAACCACGTATTGCAACTGACAACAGGCCTGGCTTTTTATGCCTTTGTGACCCTGGCGGTAGAGCTGGTTCACAGTCACCTCCGTGCCGGACCGGATTTTCCAACTCAGTATGCGCGGTGGGATCATCTTCGAATCCTTAGTTATCTCTGCGCTCTCTACTACTGGTCCTACGCCTTCCTGAGAAAAGAAGCCCCGAGGAAGGAATTTAATTCCAAAATGTCGGAATTTTTGATATCAATATCTGCATTCCCAAAGCAGCAGCAGTCGATCGTTGCTAGGAAACACAGGTAACGCATGGTTCTGCCCATTCTCACCATCAGTGCTGTGCTCCTGCTCCTTGGCTATGCGGTTTACTGGCGTCGCAGCCAGTCACGCCGCCGCGCCAAAGACTGGGATTCCATCGTCTCCCGCCTCCGTTCGAACAGTGAGTTCGGCTTTGCCGACGTCACCGAACGCTACCTTTACAGCGACCAGATCAACGCTACCCCCGCCGATATCTGGCGCCGCATCGACGGCGCGAATGGCCTCTGGGCAATGTTTACCAATGCCGGAGTCCTGCTCGAGCTTGCCGATTATGCCAGCGAACATGGAGAAAACGTCCCGGAGCAGCTGATTGAAGAGCTGCGGAGCGACGCCCTTCAGCTCCGTGTCGCGGTCCTGATTTCTTTGGTCAAGTACGGCTTCTCCCGCTCCGGTGTGGCTGCCTCTGTGCACGCGCACCGCGCGGCAAGCGCCTACAGCGCGATGCTGGCCCACATGACCATGCTGTTCCAGGAGCACTCCGCGTTGTTTTTCCCACGCTTCCTGGAATCAATGTAGGGTTTTGCTCTACACGAAAAAGATGTAGTCGCTGCTTCGCCCCTCCCCGGATGCAAAAAAGCCCACGCCTCGCGGCGTGGGCTTTGCTCTTTTCTCTGAACCACTTAGGCAGGATTCTCAGCGAGGAAGCGCTCCAACCGGGCTGCCTCCGCATCGCTGAGGCGGAAGGTCGACGCTGGCAGCACGCCGTCAACCTGATCGGGCCGGCGGGCGCCGACAATGGCAGCCGTAATGGCCGGATTGCGCAGCGTCCAGGCGATCGCCACGACGCCCGGCTCGACGCCATGCTCTTTGCCGATCTCCCGCAGAATTTCCACAAGCTTCAGGTTCCGGGAGAGCTTTGGCTCGGTGAAGTTCGGGCTCTTGCGGCGCCAGTCATCGGCAGGCATCTGCGCGATGCGCTCCGCGGTCATCTTGCCGGTCAGCAGGCCGGAGACCATCGGCGAGTAGTTGATCACGCCGATATTGTGCTCCCGGCAAAAGGGCAGGATTTCGGCTTCAATGTCGCGGCGTAGTAGTGAATAGGGCGGCTGGAGCGAGGTGATGGGCGCGATCTTCTGCGCACGCTTCATCTGCTCGACCGAGAAATTGGACACGCCGATATACCGGACCTTGCCCTGCTCCTGGAAGCGGGCGAGCGTCTCCCAGCCCTCTTCAATCTCCGCCTCAGGATTAGGCCAGTGGATCTGGTAAAGGTCGATGGTGTCGACGCCGAGACGACGAAGCGAGTTCTCGATCTCCTCTTCGAGCGAAGCGGTCTTCAGGCTGCGGTAGATCGAGCGATCCTCATGCCAGCGCATCGAACACTTGGTGAAGACATAGGGCTTGTGCGAAGCGTGTTTCAGCGCCTTGGCAACGACCTCTTCCGAGTGCCCGAGGCCGTAGATGGCGGCGGTATCGATCCAGTTGATGCCAAGGTCGAGGGCGCGCTCGATGGTGCGAACCGACTCGTCATCATCCTGGGCGCCCCAGGCGAATTCCCAGTTGCCGCCGCCGATCGCCCACGCGCCATAGCCGATCGCGGTTAGATCCATATCCGAGTTGCCGAGACGGCGAAGCTCAGACCCAGCCTTTTCTGCAGAAACCTTTGTTGTAGCCATGAGTGTTTGGATGCGCGCGCTCTTCGCTAGGCGCGCTCTTCAGAGTTATGCTTCGATCAAAAACCGGCCGCCCTGCATGATCTGCTCGTCATCTACCCAGATGTCGAAACGCAGGCCGACCACGTCGATGTGCGTGGTCGAGGTCCACGGAGCGCCGGTGTGTTCGCCGTACGGGTTCCCAAAAGCGATGTGGATGCCGGGGAACTTCTCGTCCTGCAGGATGTTGCCGATGACGCGCTCGACGCCGAGATTCGTGCCGATGGCGAACTCGCCGACGCGATCCGAGTTCTCGTCGGTGTGCGTGTAGGCCCAGAAGTCGTCGCGCAGCTGACGATTCTCGCTCTCGCAGCTCACAATGCGATTGCCCCTGATCTCGATGGTAAGCGGGTTCGCCTCAAGCAGGCCGTAACGCGCGCAGAGGTAGTCGCCCACCACGCCGTCGACCACAAAGGTGCCGTTCACCTCGCCCGGAGTGGTGAAGATTTCACCGCCCGGCAGGTTACCCCACTTGTCACGCGAGATGATCCCCGACGTCTTCAGCCAGTGGTAGCCGGGATTCAGGTCGGCGCGAATGTCCGTCCCCGCCGGGGTTGTGGCGCGGATCACGCTTGCCCTGCGCACTTTCTCGATCACCTTCTGCGAGAGCTGGTCGACGCGATAAAAGTCGGCGCGCATCCCCTCGCACATAATCTGCGGAGTGATATTGACCATGTGCGCGTGGCGGATGTGCCGGCGGTTCACCACGTTCGTCATCTGCATGCGCGAGAGCAGCTCATTCTGCTGCACGGCCACGGCGAAGATGCTTACGTCGGAGGTCTCCATATCAGCCAGCACTTCGGCAGGCATGCCGGCGAGCGGGCGCGGCGCAAGGTCTTCGAGCACGAAGACATCCCAGCGGCAGCCATTGGCGGCCAGCTCCTGCGCGAGCGACGCGGCGATGGGCGCGGTGACGCGGTCAGTGATGAGCGTGACCTTCTCCGAGGCCTCGACGCGCAGGCAGGTGCCGACGGCGGAGCGGGCTCCGGGAAGGAAATCGGGAGAAAAAGGCGTGGCCAGCAGGGCCTGGGCCTGCGATGAAAGTTCTGTCTGCATGTACGGGGTCTGCGGGGCGAAGCGCTGCTTTCAGGGTAACGGAACTCGTTTCCCGGCGCAGCCCATTTTTTGGCGCAAGCCCATTTTTCGCGGGTTTCCGCTGCTTTTTGCCGCATGGCCGATATCAGAACATGGCAGAAATCCGGGCAAGCAGCATGTTTTGTTCGGCTTGAAAAAACTGAGCGAGGAGATCCGGGCCAAGAAAAAGGGCGGACTGTGAAGGTCCGCCCCGTATTTCCTCTTCCTGCAATTTACTTGTGGCTGGGCAGCGCGGACCAGATCGAGGGGTCTTCGTCGCCCAGATCCCAGGAGCAGAATCCCTGCAGGCCCTTCTGCTTCGCCAGGTTGTAGCGAGCCTCGAAGGTGCGCTTGTCGGTGAAGAAGATCCACTCGCGCTCGTCGTCGCGGGTGAACCAAAGCCACGCGGTCTTATCGCCCTCATCCCACTGGACCTGCCCACCGTAGGCCTTTGCGAGATCGAGAGCATCCGATCCGCTGATGTACTCGGCGGTCGGGTTCGGCTTCTCTTCCGGCTTCTGCGGCGTGCCGGAGAACCAGTGGTAGCCGTAGATAGCGATGCCGAGTGAGAGCTTCTGCGGCGGCACGACCTTCAGCGCGTAGTCGAGGTTCTCGTTGGTCCATCCCCAGCCGCCTACCGGCCCCGGCGGGGTGTAGCGGGTATGCTGGTCGTAGGTCATCAGGCAGATGAGATCAACCGACTTGGCCAGCGCAGCCAGGTCGTACGCGCCGCGCCATTCGGAGAACATGAATTTGGAGTAGCCGGTTTCGCCAGCGAGGCCCGGAGCATTCGGCACCGTCGCGATGCTGAGCTGCAGACCTGCCTTGTGCAGGCGCTCGGCGGTGCGCGCCACAATCCTCGAAAGCGCGTCGCGGTCGTCCCAGTTCACGTTCTCGAAATCGAACTGCCAGCCGATATAGCCGTTGAGCTTCGCGATCTCGATGAGCTGGTCGATCATCTTGTACTGCGCACTCTCATCGCCGAGCAGCGCGTGGAACGGCGCAGCCGACGAAGCGTCGTTGGCCACGATTGGCATCACCGGCGTGTGCGCGTCCTTCGCCTTTGCCAGGATCATCGGGTTCGCGCCGCCCGCTACCAGTCCGTCCGCGTCGACCGAATACCACGCGGGCACGAGGATATCGACCTGCGAGGCGTGATCCATGAAGGAGCGAACGGAACGGGCATCGCGCGTGAGATAGAACAGCGCCTTCGGGTTCTGAGCCTGGGCCTGGCTGAGACCAAGGCCGGCAAAGCCAAGCAGAAATGCAGCAAGACAGAGGTACTTCTTCATGGAGCTCCAAACGAAAAGGGATTGCCTCGACGATACCACCGCAGCTTTATGCTCTCCGAAAGGCGCGCGGCGTTTTGCGGGCCGCACATGCTTCTTTCTGCTGCTAGCCGCACTCTCCGGACCGGCGTTCCTTGCGCAAAACCAGCAGCCATCCAATGCTCCCGCTCCTGCAAATAGCGGAGCTATTGCCCGGCGCACGCAACAGCTCCGGCAGACGGTCGCCGGATGGCTTCATCGCGGCAAGGGCGCATCGGCTACGCCTGCGGCGTCTCAGACGGCCGCGTCTCAACCGGCTACAGGTCAGGCTCCCGGAATACAGACTTCGGGAGTGCAGACTGCTGCGGCTCCGGCAGCGAAGCCATCTGCGGGCCAGCCACTCTCACGTCCCGTTCCGAGCCTGACCGCCGCTCCTGAACCCGTTGCTGCAAAGCCTGCCGCCTCGACAGCACGAAAGACCGCGGCACGCAGAAATATGTCGCGACGCCCCTACACGCGGCCTGCCACGCCCTGCGCTGCCACTTCAACCATGGGAGCTGCGGGAATCGCGGCAAGTATGGCGCCGGATCATATCCCGCCCGCTTCCGGAGCGATGCAAACGGGTCTCGCGCTCCGCTACCAGGATCTGCAGCCCGGCACAGGCCAGATCGCGCAGCCCGGATGGGTCTATCGGGTGAACTACACCGGCTGGCTCGCGGCAAACGGAGTCAAGTTCAGCTCGTCCTACGACGATGGCGGTCCGCTCGAATTCGCGCAGGGCACGCATCGCGTCATCCCCGGCTGGGAAGATGGCTTTGTGGGAATGCGCGTCGGCGGACGGCGGAGAATTTATGTCCCCTGGCAACTGGCCTACGGCGACAGCAGTCACGGCAACATCCCGCCGCAGGCCGACCTCATCTTCGACGTGGAGCTGGTCTCGGTGAGCAATCCCAATGCGCCACCAGCGCCTCCCACCCCACCCGAACCAGCGGCTCCTCCCACACCCGCCACGCCGCCAACTCCGCCGGCACCGCCTCAGTAGCCCTCAGATCGCAGACCATGTCATCCCGACCAGAGTGCTTCTTTTTCTCGGTTGTCATTCCGACCGAAGCGACCGCAGGAAGCGAGGCGGAGGAACCTGCGGTTTCTCCTCTTCCAGCGTGAAAATCGACGGTGGCCCACTCAAGTCGGCTGTTAGCTTGGGTACGCACGATCTCAATTCCTAGCCCAACCTCATCACTCCTACGGACACACAGAGGAAGAACCCGCAGTTGCCTGGACGACAGTCCCGCAATTGCCTTGTGGACGGCCAGTCCTTTGACTGGCAGGGAGCGAGCGGTTATCTTTCGCTCAGTTCCCTATGGAGATATCCATGCGCGTACGACGCCCCGGAGCGGTAGCCGGGATCGCAGCGGGTGTAGCGGCACTTCCGCTACTGGCTGCATCCCTGCTGATGGCTCAAACCGCCTCCACCCCATCCACGCAGACAACGGCACCGGCAAAGACCGCCGCGAAGAGCACGACTGCGACTCATACCACCGCGCATCCCGCGACCCGGCGCGCCGCCGTGCATCGCCCCGCGCCCTGCCCAACCCCGAAGGAGACTGTACCTGTGCTGCCCAACAATATCCCCCCTGTCACCGCCGACGTTCAGACCGGATTCGCGCTTCGCTACCAGGACATCACGGTAGGCACCGGCGACGAGGCCCAGCCGGGCTGGTACTATACCGTCCACTACACCGGATGGCTGGCGTCGGATGGCACCAAGTTCGATTCGTCCGTGGACCGCGGACAGCCCTTCGACTTCCCGCAGGGCGCGCATCGTGTCATCACCGGCTGGGACGAAGGCTTCGCCGGCATGAAGGTCGGCGGCAAGCGGCGTCTCTTCATCCCCTGGCAGCTGGCCTACGGAGCACGCGGCCGCGGTCCCATCCCGCCCAAGGCCGACCTGGTTTTCGACATCGAGTTCATCGCCCAGAAGGACCCGGCAACACTGCAGTAACGCAGCTCCTAGCTACTAGCTTCTAGCTCTTAGCTTTTCTTACCGGGTGCTGTAGATCGTACATTCCCACGTCTCAAACTCGAGACGTGGGGCACCCGGCAGTAGCTTTTAGCTGCTAGCTTCTAGCCTTTAGCTTTTTTGCTGATGCCGGGTGCCCCATTCAAGCCTTCTTTTGGCTTGAGTGGGGAAGCACATACCTCAACAAGCCTGGACAAAGCTAGAAGCTAAGAGCTAGCAGCCAGAAGCTGCGGCTAAAACAACCCCGCCTGCGTCTCTTCCGCCATGTAATCCACCACAGCCTTCAGGTCGTTCGTCTCTTCGAACTTTCTCAGCTGGCGATCCGCGCCCGTGCCTTCGCGCAGGATGGTGTGGATGTACGCGATGGAGTCGCGGCACTGCAGCTCGTCGACGACCTCATCCACGAAGTCGATGTATTCGACGATGAGCTCGCGCTCCGGAACCTCGATCTGCTTGCCGAAGTCGATCAGCTTCCCGTCCAGTCCATAGCGAACGGCGCGCCACTTGTTCTCCATGATCAGCGCACGCGAATACTGCCGCCAGTCCTGGTTGCGCTCGTGCAGGCGATAGAGCTTCGCAGCCGTGGCCTGGATCAGCGCTGCAATCGCGAGCGTCTCCTCGGCGCGTAGCGGGATGTCGCAGATACGCACCTCAACCGTGCTGAAGAACGGATGCGGGCGGATATCCCACCAGATCTTCTTCGCGTTATCGAGGCAGTTCGTCTTGATAAGGAGATTCACGAAGTCCTCGAACTCGCTGTAGCTCGCAAAGCTGTCGGGGATATTCGTGCGCGGAAACTTGTCGAAGACCTTCGCGCGATAACTCTTGAGACCGGTCTTGTCGCCGCGCCAGAAGGGCGAGTTCGTTGAAAGCGCCAGGATGTGCGGCAGAAAGTAGCGCATCGAGTTCATTACGCGAATGGCCGCTTCCTTGTCTTCGATGCCGACGTGCACGTGCAGGCCGAAGATGAGGTTCTCGCGGGCGACCGATTGCAGGTCCTCGACGACGCGCGCATAACGCTCGTCGGGGTAGATCTCCTGCGAGCGCCAGTCGGCAAAAGGGTGCGTAGCGCCGGCAACGAGCAGCAGGTTGTGCTCGCGGGCAAGCGAGATCATCTGACGGCGGAGATCGTAAAGATCGGTGCGGGCCTCGCCGATGGTTCGGCAGACGCGGGTGCCCACTTCGACGACGGACTGATGCATCTCCGCCTTGACGCGTTCTTCCAGGCGAATCTTGCCCTTGGCCAGCATCTCGGTGGAGATGTGCGAGCGCAGGTCGCGGGTGACGGGGTCAACCGTCTGGTATTCCTCTTCGATGCCGATGGTGAAGCTTGGACGCATGCGCTTTGTCTCTGCCGATTCTAACTGCCTGCGGGCTGTGCATCGGCGACTTCTACCGTCTCCGCGGCAGCTGGAACCTTCCCAGTATCCGGCTTCGCCTTCGGCTTGGCCTTCACCGGCTTCTTCGCGGCTTTCTTTACCGTTTTTACGGAGGCGCCAAGCAGCACAGAAGCCTGCGGCGCCGGAGCTTCGGGCGCCTTCTTCGCCTTCTTTACCGCAAGCGCGGCCACGTGCGAGACGATCCACTCGAAGTTGGCGGCGCCCACAGAATGCAGGTCCGCATCCGGCGCGGGGTTCATGAAATCGATGGCGTAGGGCACGCCCTTCTCGACGGCGAACTCGACGGTGTTGAGGTCGTAGCCAAGCGCCTGGCAGAGAGCGAGCGCGTCCTTTTCTACACGCTTCAGGAGCTTCTTACTGTACGCCGGCGGATCCTGCAGATAGCGCTCGTGGTGTGGACGGCGCGGATCGTAAGGCATGATGTGCACCTTGTCCTGCCCGACCACGTAGCAGCGGAAGTATTCATCGAAGTGCACCGCGCGCTGCAGCGTCATACAAAGATCACGGCTCTGGTCATAGGCGCAGAAGAACTCCTCGCGGTTGTGCACATGATGCACGTCGCGCCAGCCCCCGCCATCCACCGGCTTGAGGAAGGCCGGGAAGCCCACGTATTCGAAGATCTCGTCCCACTTGAGCGGGTACTCGAGGTTGCGCATGGAGCGCTCGTTCGTGCCCTGCGGGAAATGCTTGTGCGGCAGGATCACCGTCGGCGGCACCGCGACGCCGAGCTTTGCAGCCAGCGCGTAATTGAAGAACTTGTCGTCGGCCGACCACCAGAACGGGTTGTTGATGATGGCGGTGCCGTGCAGCGCGGCGTGCTTGAGGAAGGCACGGTAGAACGGGATGTCGTGCGAGATCCGGTCCACGATCACGGCATACTTCGGCGGAACATCGAGGCGGACTGCCCCGGTTTCGACGAACTCCGCACTGATGCCGTCGAGATTCATGGAGTTGATGCGCTCGACCAGCGCGCCGGGGAAGGTGTTTTCCATGCCGAAGAGAACGCCGATTTTCTTCACCACGCTACCTCTGCCATCAGGGCTGCCTCTGCTATCGAGGTCGATGCGCCCAGGGTCGTCACAACAAAGTCCGGTACGGCAGAGCGACCCGGGGCCTCCCCCTCACCTTAGCCCACCCGGTGGCGAGGCGCAAAAGGAATATCCCAAGAATTTGCAGAGGTGAAACAAAGAGGCGAGGAAGCAGCTGCGAGGCTCGGGGCCGCCGAAGCCTCTCGCACAGGGAACCTCCTCGCGGCCGCCTGCGTATCCCTATGCAGGCCCTAACCCGGCGAAGGAGTTCGACCGCAATGCTGAAGTTGCTTCTCTGGTGCCTGCTCTTCGTGATGTGCTGGCCGCTGGCCCTGCTGGCGCTTATCGCATACCCGTTCGTATGGCTGCTGCTGTTGCCTTTCCGCATCGTAGGTATCGCCGTGGGCGGCGTACTCGAACTGGTGACGGCAATTCTGTTTCTTCCGGGCCGACTGCTGCGTGCGATTTAAGACAACGTTCTTCCTGCTCTTGGTACTGTTCGCCGCCGGCGCACCACTCCGTGCGCAAACCCCCACGCTGCACGTGGAGACGCACCTGGTCACGCTGACTTTCAGCGCGCGCGATGCAAGCGGACGACTGGTGGGAAACCTCTCACAAGATGACTTCACCGTCTTCGAAGATGGCGTGGCGCAAAAGCTGCGCCTCTTCTCCCGCGAGTCGGAGATGCCGCTGACGCTTGGACTGGTGGTGGACGCATCGTCGAGCCAGGACAAATTTCTCAAGCAGCACCTGCGCGATATCGAGACCTTCCTGCGCAGCGTTCTGCGGCCTCAGGATCAGGTCTTCGCGCTCTGCTTCGGCAATCACCTGCGGCTGGTGAGCGATGCTACCTCGGACCCTGCACAGGTTATCGCGGGGCTCGAACGCTACAGCAAGGTGAAGAAGGGCGATTACGACTTCCACGAACTCGAACCCGATGAGACGCGCGATGGCGGCAGCGCGGTGTACGACGCCATCTATGCAAGCGTGACCGAAAAGCTGGCCCCGGTCTCAGGACGACAGAAAGCACTGATCCTCTTCACGGACGGCGAAGAGAACGCCAGCGCGCACGACGAAATCGAGACCATCGCCGCGGCGCAGCAGGCTGACGCGCTTATTTACGCGATCCGCTATACCGAGATCAGGCACGACAAGCTGACAGCGAATAACCGGCACGGCATCGCTGCGCTGAGCCACATCAGCGAAGAGACAGGCGGCCGCGATTTCGATGCGCTGCACGTCGATCTTCCGCAGGCCTTTACGCAGATCGGAGAAGAGCTGCGGTCGCTCTATTCGATCGGCTACTACTCTACAAACAAGCAGCTGGATGGGCGATTCCGCAAGGTAGTTATCGAGCCAAAGAAGGACGGCGTGTACATCCGGTCGCGATCGGGCTATTACGCCAAATAAGTCACAGCTACGATTACAAATACTCCCGCATCATCGCGCCCCACGTCGGCCAGTCGTGGCTGTTATACGTCTCCCATATCCATAACCGATGCGGAATGCCGCGTTCGCCCATCAGCTTTGCGAGATGCTGGTTCGCACCGAGGCAGTGGTCGTCCCAGCCCGTACCGAGGATGTAGGTATTGCGGCGATAGCGCTCGTAATACCAGGGATCGCTGAGGTTCGCGATGAAGTGCGTGGGCGTGTGGAAGTAGACATCGTCATCATAATGACCGTGCAGAAAGCGGGTCATATCGAAGGCTCCGCTCATCGAGAGGCATCCGGTGAAGCGGTCGGGATGGCGCAGCGCGATGTTCATCGCGTGGAAGCCCCCGAAGCTGCAACCGAGGCTGATGCAATACGGGTTCTGATTCTTTACCCGGACGAGCGGCAGCACCTCGTGGAGAACGTAATCCTCATACTGCACATGGCGGGCGATGCGCCAGCGCGGCGGCACATTGCGGTTGTACCAGCTCTCGGCGTCCACGCTGTCGAGGCAGTAAAGCTGCACCTCACCGCGGTCGATCTTGTAATCGATCGCACCGGCGAGCCCGCGGTCTTCAAACTCGTAAAACCTGCCCTGCGAGGTGGGAAAAACGATGACCGGCACGCCCGCGTGGCCGAAGACGAGCAGCTCCATGTCGCGGCCCAGCCGCGGCGACCACCACCTGTGATATTCGCGATGCATTGGGGCCTGCCTCTGCTCCCTTCGTTCATCGGGCGTTGATTTTCCTGTACTGTAACAGGCAGGAAGCTGATTCCATCCCACGGCGGCGACCGCGTGGTTTCCCGCATAGATTCCCGGAAAAGGACGACGCAGCGCAGGTTGGCAACGCAGACCGCATCTCAGCTCATATCCCAGCCGGTTCCCGCCGCACGACCGGTCACG
This sequence comes from Silvibacterium sp., assembly GCF_047605705.1. NCBI lineage: Bacteria > Pseudomonadati > Acidobacteriota > Terriglobia > Terriglobales > Acidobacteriaceae > Silvibacterium > Silvibacterium sp. The sequence goes on from NZ_JASGFD010000028.1 coordinate 11,797, forward strand.
CCCGAGCCAGAGCATCCGCGGTTAAAGCTGCACCGCGATTTCCCCAGCCAGTGGCTGGGCCGCGAACGGGATGTCTGGGTCTACCTGCCGCCTGGCTATGAAGCCGATGCTGACCGCCGCTATCCCGTGCTCTACCTGCAGGATGGCCAGAACCTCTTCGACCCCAGAATCTCCTTCGTTCCCGGCGTGACCTGGCAGGTGGCCGAGACCGCCGACGCCATGATCGAGTCCGGCGAGGTCGAGCCGCTGCTGATCGTCGGCATTGCAAATACCGGCGAGCACCGGCTGGCGGAATATAGCCCCACGGCCGATCCCGAGATGGGCGGCGGCGACGGCAACCGATATGGCCAGATGATGGTGCGAGAACTGGCCCCGTTTATCGCCGCGCGCTATCGCGTACTCTCCGGCCCGGAGCACACCGGCGTGGGTGGCTCCTCCATGGGCGCGCTGATTTCCCTGTATTTAGGACTGAAATTCCCCGGCTTCTTTGGAAGGCTGGCTGTGCTTTCGCCGTCCGTCTGGTGGGACCGCAAGTGGATCCTCCGCTGCGTGGAAGAGAACGGCGAGCGGGTATCGCCGAAGCCGCGCATCTGGCTGGACGCGGGCGACGCCGAGGGCAGCCGGACGCTTCTGAACGCCGAACTGCTGGCCGAACGCCTGCGTGCCACGGGCTGGCGCGACGACGTGGACCTGGACTTCGAGGCCATCCCCGGAGGCCGGCACGATGAGGCGTCCTGGGCGCAACGGGTCGGACCGATGCTGCGGTTTCTGTTTCCGGCAAGATGAACGGCCTGTTACGGACGGATTTGCTATACTTGATTGCTGGGAAGCCGTGTGCATGCAGCCTTCTTGAAGGGTTCCACGAGCCAGGTCCCAAAGTTTCAGTTGTCCCGAAAGGATTTTCACCGTGTTGATGATTCGCCTGGCGCGTGTTGGCGCCCGTAAGCAGCCCTACTACCGTGTTGTTGTCATCGAAAAGGACCGCGCCCGCAACGGCCGCTCCATCGAGGTGGTGGGCACGTATAACCCCCGCACCAACCCTGCTTCGATCAGCCTGAAGCATGACCGCATCGACTACTGGAAGAGCAAGGGCGCCCAGTATTCGGACCGCGTCGCCAAGCTGGTTGCGCAGTCCCCCGCCCCCGCACCGACCGCCGCAGCCTAGTTTCAAGAGAGCTGCGGCCTCTCTCCCCCTGATGACTTTTTTCTGACTTCTGGTTCTCTTCAGCGCCGGATTCATCCTGTTCGGAGCGCCTTTTCGGGCGCTTCCGGGCGGCGTGTTGCCGTAAGACAGAGTAGTGGAATGAGTAACTTTCACGTTCGCATTTCCCCTATCCTCTGCACACGGTTACTGATAAGATGGCGCGAGCCCGAGAGTGAAAACCCACGTCCTCAAGGGAGGCAAAAAGAATGACGCACCAGGAACGGCCGGACAATATGCAGGAGCTCGTGACAGAAATCGCGCGCGCACTTGTGGATGAGCCCGCGGCCGTAATCGTTGAAGCAGTTGAGCGAGAAGAGAGCACGGTGTTAAGGCTGCGCGTCGCCCCCAGCGATGTCGGCAAGGTCATCGGCAAGCAGGGTCGAACTGCGCGCTCTATGAGAACCATTCTTGGCGCTGTCAGCATGAAGCACCATCACCGCTATACGCTGGACATCCTCGAAGAGCACAAGAACGAGGCCTCCAACGAGTAGCGCCGTGGCAATATCGGGATGGGCCCTGCTCGCCCATCTTGTGCGCCCACAAGGTCGGCACGGAGAAATCCTGGCCGATGTTTTGACGGATTTTCCGGAGCGCTTCTCCGACCGCAGGCGACTGTTCCTGCTTCCTCCCGGCGCTGAAGCCACTTCCACGGCTCAAACTCAGGCGCCCCCCCGCCAATTCGATTTAGAAGATTTCTGGCCGCACCAGGGCCGCATCGTGCTGAAATTCGCAGGTGTGGACTCGATCGATGACGCCGAAAAACTGCGCGGCTTCCATGTAGCCATCCCGAAAGAAGAGCGTGCCGAGCTCACCGACGGCTCGATCTACATCAGCGACCTGATCGACTGCGCCGTCATCGACCTTGCCTCCGAAGGCGCGCCGACCATCGGCACCGTGACCGATGTGGACCGCTTCACCTCGCTGCTGGTGCTGGAAGCGACAAAGGACTTCCAGAGCGGCAAAGACAAGGAACTGCTGATCCCCTTCGCTTCGGCCTATATCGAAAAGATCGACACGGAAGCCAAGCGGATCGAGATGCGCCTCCCGGCAGGGCTGCTCGAGATCAACGCGCCGCTGACAGCGGAAGAGCGCACGCTGCAACAGCAGGCCTCCGCGGAAGAAGGCGCGCCAGCGCCGGCTGCGCCGAAGAAATGGACGAAGCATCGGCCCTGGAAGAAAAAAGCTCCCGGCAAAGGCCAGCCGCCCTCAACCAAATAGCTACAGCACTGGGCCAGTAGACAGGCCACGGCTTCGCGGGCGAAGCTGATCTCAGTTCTCTTTCTCCATTCATTCAAAAATGCGTTTCGATATCATCACGATTTTTCCGGATTTTTTCACCGGCATCTTTGGCCATGGCGTCATGAAACGCGCCATGACGAACGGCCTCATCGAGGCACACACGCACGACCTGCGCAGCTTCACCCACGACCGGCATCGCACGGTGGACGACCGCCCGTTCGGTGGCGGCGAAGGCATGGTGCTCAAGCCGGAGCCGCTGATGGACGCGGTCGAATCGCTCGGCATCGCGCCCAAGCCGGAACGCGACCCGGCGCGTGAGTCGGTCGTCCTTCTTTCGGCGCAGGGTTCGCGGTTCACGCAGCCGGTGGCGCGGGAGCTCTCGCGACTGGAGCGCGTCGTCTTCCTCTGCGGACGTTACGAAGGCGTGGACGAACGCGTGAACGAGTTGGCCTGCGACCGCGAGCTCTCGATCGGCGATTACGTGCTTTCGGGCGGCGAGCTGGGCGCGGCGGTCATCATCGACGCAGTCATGCGGCTGATTCCCGGCGTGCTCGGCAACCAGGATTCCAGCGCCTACGAAAGCTTCGGCGACGGTGACGAGCACTTCCCTGCTCCTGGCGGAGGAAGCGGCGCGACGCCACGCGCCACACACGGCTCAGGCGGGCTGCTCGATTACCCGCACTACACACGTCCCCCGGAGTTTCGCGGGATGGCTGTGCCGGAAGTGCTGGCGGGCGGCGATCACGCGGCCATTCGCAAATGGCGGCGCGAGCGGGCACTCGAAAAGACCTTCCGCAACCGTCCGGACCTGCTCGAAAAAGCAGCGCTCTCCAAGCAGGACAAGGCGTTTCTCGACAAACTGAAGTAACAGGGCTCAGGCAGAAGCTTAAGAACGATTGTCATTCTGACCGCAGCGGAGGAACCTGCAGTTCCCTCGACCAGCGAGAATCCGGATGCGCCCGCGCTTTCGCTACATCCTATCCCCTGTTCCCTACCCTTCTTTATTCCGTCCGCAGCGCCTGCATCGGCTCGATGGACGACGCCCGCCTTGCCGGCAGCAATGCAGCGCCGAGGCCGATCACGACCATCGTGGCAGCGAGGCCCGCAAGCAGGAAGGCCTGGTGGCCGAAGTCGATCACGGTCACCGAAGCGATGAGCTGCTTTGTCGCATAGGCCAGAGCCAATCCTCCGCCGACGCCAGCCACCAGCAGAACGACGACGCGGCGCAGAATCATCTGGAGCACGCTGAGGCGGGTTGCGCCCAAAGCCATGCGCACACCGATGTCGCGCGTGCCCATCTCCACCTCGTGGCTGATCAGGCCATAGAGTCCAACCACGGCCAGCAGCAGTGCGAGCGCGGCGAAGATGCCGAAGAGCCAGGTTGCCATGCGCTCCATCACCAGCTGGTCCGCGATCACCTCATCCATGGTCTCCGGCGCGCGAACCGGCACGGTCGGGTCCAGGTCGTGAATGATGGCGCGGATGGCAGGAATCTGCGCCTTCGGATCGCCGGCAGTGCGGACGATGAGGTTGTCACTCATCAGCATGGAACCCATGTCTGCAGCCGACATCTCGGTGATGAGCCAGTCCATCTCCGCGAGCGGCGGCTCACCGAGCTTCTGGTGGACGTTCGAGACTTCGCCGACAATGGCCGTCTTTTTCGAGAGATCATCGTTGTCGTCGAGATGCTGCACCGCGGGATCGAGGGACGCGGGGATGTACTTCTTCACGAAGGCCTGATTCACGACGATTGTGCCGGCCTTGTTCTCCGAAATATCCAGCGAAGGCGACAGCTGGCGGCCGCGCATCAGCCGGATGCCCATGGCGTTAAAGTAGCCCGGCGTGACGAAGCGCATCTCCGCCAGATTGATCTGATCCGGCGGATAGGGCGGCTGACCGGTGATATGAATGTCCTGGTTGGAGCCGTATGCCTGCACAGGGATCAGGTTGATGAGGCCTGCGCCGCGCACACCGGGCAGATGCCCGACGCGCTCTTCGAGCGGCTGATAGAAATCTGTCCAGAGATTGCGCCCCTGATAACGCGCGGGCGATAGATTCACCTCAACCGCGAGCAGGTGATGGGAGTCGAAGCCCAGATCCTGATGGCTATCCGACTCAATCGAGCGCAGCAGGACGCCGGCAACGACCAGCAGTACCAGCGAAAGCGCCACCTGCGTGATGATGAATCCGGAGCGGACGCGATGATGGGCGCGCGTGGTGCCGGCATTCGCGCCAGACTTGAGCGCACGGTTGGGATCGGATCCCGAGAGGCGCAGCGCCGGGGCCAGCGATGCGGCGATGCTCGTCAGCAGCGAGAGCCCGACAGCGGCGGCAAGAACGGAGCCGTTCAACGAAGCATCCGCGCCGCGCTGCATGGCCTGGATGAGGAAGACTCGCATGGCTGCAAGCAGAGCTGCAGCCAGGCCGATGCCACCCGCCGCGCCGAAGAAGGCGAGCAGCAGGCTTTCGGTCAGAATCTGGCGGATGAGGCGCGTGCGACTCGCGCCAATGGCGGCGCGGAGAGCCATCTCGCGCTCACGCTTCACACCACGGGCGAGCAGCAGGCCGGCCACATTGAGGCAGCCGATCATGAGCACGGCCAGCACGGCAATGGCGAGCGTCCAGACGGACTTGCGCGCCTCTCCGTTGACACTGTCCCCGATCCCGATCAGCTTCATCCGGCGGCCACCGTCTGTATCCGGATAGGCCTTGCCGATGTTCGCCATTAACGCGTTCATCTCCGCCTGAGCCTGCTCGCGGGTCACACCGGGCTTGAGTCGCGCAACCGTCTGCAGGAAGTGCGAGCCGCGCCCCTGGTTCGCCCATACAGGCAGATGGATCGGCGTGTAGACGGCATTGCGCTCGCTCATCGGGTAGCGGAATCCGGCCGGCATGACGCCGATGCAGATGTAGGGCTTGCCATCGAGCTGCACCGTCTGTCCAACCACATCGGAGCGGCCGCCAAAGTTGGTCTGCCACACCTCGTAGCTGAGGACGACGACATCGTTCTTGCCGGGTTGGTCTTCGCCGGGCATATACGTGCGGCCAAGGATGGGCGCGACGCCGAAGACGGTGAAGAAGTCATCCGAGCCCTGCACCGCACCCAGGGACACCGGACCGGAGGGCGTCTGCAGGTTCACGCGGTTGTAGTTAAAGGAGGCCGAGAACGCTGCAAAGCTGTGATTCTGGGTACGGACATCCTTGAAGCTCAGCCACGAAAAGGGCTGCGTGTACCCCTGTTTGGAAATCGTCTGGGGCACCACGATCCGATCCGGCTGCGCATAGGGCAGCGGGCGGAGGATCACCGCGTCCACCACGCTGAAGATGGCCGTGGCCGCTCCGACACCGAGGGCAAGGGTGAGAACGGCGATCAGCGTGAAGCCCGGCTGCTTGCGGGCCTGGCGCAGGGCGTAGTGAATGTCCTGAAGTATGGTCGACATGGCTTGGTTTGAATATACGGAGCAATCGGAGGGCCAGAAAGGAAGAGCTGCAAAGGAGCGGATCATCCTGTAAAATCAGGGACGCGGGCTTATCCCGGCGAGCCGAAGCTGTCCGCTGTCCACGCTAGTTGTGCGGAAATGGACAGTGCGGAGACCCTCGACCGACCCGGACCCGTACGCTCCATGCCGAGAGGCAGCGGCGTATCCCGGCAAACTTCCACAGGATTGCCACAAAATGGGCGCGGATTCAGGTACACTGGAAATTCTGAATCAATCGCCAGGAAAGTACTATGTCTATTCATCCCGTCATGCAGCGGCTTGCTGAGAAACTCAATCGCACCGACCTGCCCGCGTTTGTTCCGGGCGATACGGTGCGGGTGCAGGTCAAGATCAAGGAAGGCGACAAAGAGCGTCTTCAGGCATTCGAAGGCATCGTTATTGCCAAGAAGAACGGCGCCCAGGGCAGCTTCACGGTTCGCAAGATGAGCTTCGGCCATGGCGTCGAGCGCATCTTCCCCTTCAACTCGAAGGTTGTGGACAAGGTTGAAAAGATCCGCTCGGCCAAGGTTCGCCGCGCCAAGCTCTTCTACCTCCGCGGACTGCGCGGCAAGGCCGCCCGTCTCAAGGAAGTCGAGCGCTCGTAGGCTCTGCTTTTTACGCATCTCCAAACGCCCCGGCTGCGGCTTCGCACCGGGGCGTTTGTGCGTCCGGGTGCGCCGCACGGCGTTAAACTTGCAAGAGATGCCCCGGAATTTCGAGCTCACATCCCAGCCTGCAAAAGCAGAACGCGAGGTCTCAGCCGCCACGCGCAAGCTGCGGATGCTGCGCACCCTGGTCTGCGGCAACAAGTATGAGAAGGCTGCCCGTGAACAGGGCGCGGTGCGCATTGCCGGGGTGGACGAGGTCGGGCGAGGATGCCTCTTCGGACCGGTCGTGGCCGCAGCGGTGATTTTGCCTCCCGAGACGAAGATCCGCGGGCTCCGGGATTCGAAGCAGCTCACGCAGGAAGACCGCGAGCGGCTGGCCGACATTGTCCGGCGCAAGGCGCTGGCTGTTTCGATCATCGAGATCGACTCTGAGACCATCGACCGGGTGAACATCTACCAGGCCACGAAGCTTGCCATGACACAGGCAGTGCTGGCGCTCTCACCCGAGCCGGATCATCTGTTGATCGACGCCATGCGGCTCGAGCTTGGCCCGGGACGCAACTGCACGCAAACCAGCATCATCTACGGTGATTCGCTGTCGATTTCGATCGCCGCCGCCTCGGTGGTGGCGAAGGTCTATCGCGACAAGCTGATGTGCGAACTGGACGCACAATATCCGGAGTACGGCCTCGCCGCGCACAAGGGATACAGCACGCCGGTGCATCTGGCTGCCCTCGAAAAACACGGACCAACGCCGCTGCACAGGCGAAGCTTCCGTCCGGTGGCCATGGCCTCGCTGCCCTGGGACAGCATTCATCACGGGACACAGTTGTCCCTGCTCGACGACGCAGAATTCGCCGAGCCAGTCGCAGAAACGGCCGAATCCGCCCTGATGGCCGAGGCCGCACTCGAAGATGCCGTGGTGGACGAGGCACTGGCCGGCGAACCGCTGGCAGAACTCCTGGAAGAAGCCCTGGCCGAGGAGTAATGCGTAAGGTGAAGCCTCTGCATCGGCTCCTGCATCTTGTTTTGAATACGGAGATGTTGTCGGCTCAAACTGGGCTAAAGTTGCATCATTCATCGTCGCTTCATTTCTTGACTTGAGGATTGTTGATTGTCTTATCGGCTGCTCTGCATCACCGCACACCCTGACGACGAAAGCGGCGCCTTTGGCGGCGCGTTGCTCACCGCGCACCGCGAGGGCGCGGAGACTCACATCATCTGCCTGACGGACGGGCAGGCGGCGCACTATCGCGGCAATGCAGCCGATGGCGCGGAGCTGGGACGGCTGCGGCGCGCCGAACTCGAAGCGGCCAGTGACATGCTGGGCGTGACCAGCCTCGAGATCCTGCACTATCCCGATGGCGAACTGCTGCGCGTGGATATGTACGAGCTGATCGGCGTGCTGGTGGAGCGGACTCGCAAGCTGAAGCCGCACGTGGTGCTGACCTTCGGCGGAGACGGCAACGTGAACCTGCATCGCGACCACACCGTGGTCTCCATGGCCACCACCGCCGCCTTCCACTGGGCGGCGCGGGCGCTCTATTTCCCCGAGCAGCAAGGGCGCGGGCTTACGCCATGGACAGCGCAGAAGCTTTACTACCTCAGCACGCCGTTCATCAGCGTGCGCGATTGCCCGGAGCTTGCATCGATGCCGACGGTTCCCTGGTCGCTGACGCTGGACCTCGGCGAGCTCAGCGAGCGGAAGACCGAGGCTTTTGCGCTGCACTCCACGCAGGCCGGCGTGCTCGAGCGGGTACGCGACTTCCTCGAGCCGCACAAGGCTACGGAACGGTACCTGCTGGTGGCCGCACGCGGAGGGATCGCAGCACACGAGGATACCGGCCTGTTTGCGGGCGTAATCGTCGACTAGAACCGAGAGCGCTATGAGCCTCTTCTGCAAATTCGTGGATTCCCCCGTGGGGCAGCTCAGACTTGTAGCCAGCGAGCAGGGGCTGGTCGCCGTCCTTTGGGAGAACGACGATCCTCTGCGCGTGCGCTTGAACCCCACTGCAGAGGATGCTGCGCACCCAGTCCTTCTCCGCGCGGAATCCGAACTCCGCGAGTACTTCGCGGGCGAGCGCGAGATCTTTACCATTCCGCTGGACCTGCGGGGAACCCACTTCCAGAAACAGGTATGGGGCGCGCTGCTCGCTATTCCTTTCGGGGAGACACGCACCTATGGTCAGCTCGCGCGGATGCTCGGCAATCCCAATGCCAGCCGCGCCGTAGGCCTTGCGAACCGCTGCAACCCGGTCTCGATCATCGTGCCGTGCCATCGCGTCATCGGCTCGTCCGGCAGCCTGACCGGATTTGCCGGAGGCCTCGACGCGAAGGCTCACCTGCTTGCCTTTGAGAGCCGCGGCAGAATCCCCGTATCAATGCAGCTGAAACTCGGGTGATCCAAGCAGCAGCGCTGCGATCGTATTGAGCGCCTGTGTCGCATCGGGCATTGCGGGCTGCGGCGCGGCTGCGGCGCCGGTCATCGCTGCTCCGGCCATTCCCGCGCCAGGCGCTGGCTCTTCAGCCTGAGGCGTGCTTAGCTCGCGCTGGATCACTGCTGTCGTCTTCCCGGAGACCTGCCCTGCGAGCAGCATCTGCTCCATCAGGGTAAGAGCCTCATCCTGACCGCTTACCTGTTGCCCTCCAGGCAAATCGCTTGCAGTGAGCGCGACCGTCTGGGCATGCGATGCAGGGGCGCGCAGCCCGTGTGCTGCCTGAGCCGGACGCGCGAGCAGGCCCTCGGCGAGCAGACGCGGCGCGTCGAAATGCAGGCCGCCGACCTTGCTCTGCGTGAATTGCAGCGCGAAGTTCAGGCGCGCAACCAGCGCGGCCGTGTTCATCCAATGATCGGCGGTGGTGTCATAACCGGTGGGAGGCTGATCCTGGTAGAGCGGCTCGCCCATCTGCGCGATGACCTGCGTAAGCGCGCCGAGGCTGCCGGGGTTCTCAGCCACATCCGTATCCGTGGCACGCAGCGCCGAGGCCACAAAGCCGAGTGGCGTCTTCACCAGGTTGTGCGTATAGCGGTGCGAGCGAAACTCTGGCGAACTCACCATCGCAAGCAGCACCTCGCGAATATCGCCGCCCGTAGCGAGCCAGGTCTTCGTCATGCGATCGACCAGCGCAGGCGGCGGATCGTCCGCGACGAAGCGCTGCGCAAGCTGGAAGCTGATATGGTGCGCCGTCTGCGGCTGCGCGGCAAGCCACGACAGCGCCTGCCGTCCTTCGTCATAACCGTTGCTGGTCTCATTCACCGTGTGCCCGAACCACTCCACCGAGCCCGGTTCATGTCGGCGCTCGTCAAAGAGAAATCCCCCGCCCTGCTGCGGCTGATCGATCGTCCATCCGGTGAGAATCTTCGCCAGATTCGTCACGTCGGCCTGCGTGTATCCGCCGTCGACGCCAACGGTATGCAGCTCCATCACCTCGCGCCCGTAATTCTCATTCAGGCCGCGCTCTGCGCCCTTCTTGTTCGTCTTCCCGCCTGCACGGGAATCCGGACCGACGCTTGACCAGTTGTCGAGGTAGTAGAGCATCGCCGGATGCTGCGCCGTGGCGAGCAGCAGATCGCTGAACTTGCCAAGCGCGTGCGCGCGGATGGCATCGCGCTCATAGGTGGGTGTGTACCACTGCGCCGCGTCCTTGCGAATGTCGACGTTGAAGTGGTTGTACCAGAAGTCGGTCATTACCTCGAGGAGCTGGCGCTGGCTTGCAACAGCGCGCAGCAGCTTGGCCTGCTGCAGCTCGCCGTCGATGACGTGCAGCGCATCGGGACCGCCGGCCAACACGGCGAACTGTTCCTTTTCCCGCGCATTGAAATCGCGAAGCAGCAGACCCTTCTGCGGATCGGGAACGAACTCAGCCAGCGTGCCGCGCTGCTCGACCGGCAACGCCAGAATCGCCTGCATGCGCTGCGGACGATTCACGGCGAGGATCTGGTCGGCAATCACCTGAGCCTGCCGCGTCGACTCCTGCCGCTGCTGCTTCTTCTGGTCGTCCGCGGGCTCCTGCGCCGTCCCGGCAGCGATGGCCGCCTGCTGCGCCTGCCGCTGCTGGTATTTCCAGATGAGCGTTTCATAGATCGGCTTCAGCACAGGATCAGTCGGCAGCGGACGCTTCCCTTCAGAGATTTGCCGGATGAAAAAGTTCGACGGAAAGCGCACAAGGAGATCGGACGGCTTCATGTAAAGCGAGGGAAAGCTGCCCATGGCGTGGTCGACGGCCGGGTCGGGGATCGCATCCGGTTGCAGCTGCTGGGCGAACCAGGCATCCGGCCCCATCTTCGCCACGGTATCGACTTCGCCCGGCTGCGGACCGAAGGTGAATCGAGCCACCATCTGCGCGGCGAGCTCGCGGTTATCGAGCGAAGCGGAGGGCGCTTCGGTAGCTGCGTGGCGCGCCGGGCCATGACGTGCGGGCGTATCGGCGGCATGGGCGAAAGCGGCAGCGAGAAGGCCGGTGCAGAAAACTCCGGCGCTCAGAAACGAGACAACGCCGCGGGGAGAGGGCATGGGTTCACCTCGACATCCAGTAGAACCCCGGGATGGAGGCGGAGGTTGCCGTATCGCTGGAATTTTGCGATATCAGACTGCGACAATGGCTCTCCTGTTCCCCATCCGGGCGCCGTCGCGTTACGGTAAAAGAGCGCGGAGAGTACCCTCGCAGCGGAAAATTCCAACCCATCACATCAGGATTTCATCCCTTTGCAGTAACGAACTGAGTGGAGACGTGGCATGACCGATTCAGCCCTTGCCGAAAAGCATCTTTCGGCCAAAGACAGAGACCGCCTGCGGCAGGCGGCCGAGATCCTGCTGCGCGCGCGGCGGGAGTGTGAGCCGGTTACGGCCCTCCCGGAAGAGCTAGCGCCCCGTGATCTGGACGAGGCCTATGCGTTGCAGGACATCCTGGCCGAAGCGCTGGGCCCGGTGGGTGGCTACAAGGTCGGCGCAGCCTCGCCGGATTCGACGCCTCTCTTCTCACCCATGCCCCTCTGGGGCGGCTACAGCCCGTCGGGCGCGCTCGTGGCGGACAGCTATCGCCGGGTCCGCGGCGTCGAGGGCGAGATCGCCTTCCTGCTCGGCAAGGATCTCCCTGCACGCGAAACGCCTTACACCCGTGAGGAGCTCATTGAGGCCATCGCCAGCGCGCATCCTGCGATCGAGCTGCTGGAGTCGGCCTTCGAAGATCCGGACAAGACACCACGCCTCATGACGATCGGCGATCTGCAATCGAACGGCGGCTTTCTCTACGGGCCCGCGCTCGAAGGCTGGCAGAATGTGGACTTCACAAAGGAATCGGTCAAGGTCGTGGTCGACGGCGCGGTGCGCTTTGAAGGCACGGCATCGAACACCGCAGGCACCGACCTGCTGCGGCTTGTGAGCTACCTCGCGAACGAAGGTAGCAAACGCACGGGCGGCCTGCTTAAAGGCCAGTGGATTACGACAGGAAGCTGGTCGGGCAAGGAGCTGGCGACCCAGGGCTCGCGCGTCGAGGTGAGCTTCTCCACCTTCGGCAGCGTGTTCATGAGCTTCTAGGCCGCGCACCTAGGAAAGAGAAAAGCCCGGGCCTCACGGCACCGGGCTTTTTCTTGGGCTTAGTTCAAGACGCTTTCGCGTTTCGGACCCCGCGCAGGTTTAGGCCTGAGTGGGCTGGTCGACGAAACGGGAGAGGCTCTTCTCGATCGTGTCCTTGGGGACATAACCAACAATCTGGTCGGCGACCTTGCCGCCCTTGAAGAGCAGCAGCGCGGGGATACCGCGAATGCCGTAGCGCATAGGCGTGGCGTTGTTGCGATCCACGTCCAGCTTGGCGACCTTTACCTGGCCTGCATACTGCGTGGCCAGCTCGTCGACGATCGGAGCCAGAGCCTTACAGGGACCGCACCAGGCCGCCCAGAAATCAACCAGAACCGGCTGCTCCGACTGCAGTACTTCCTGCTCGAAGTTCGCGTCTGTTACCTCAAGAATTCCTTGTCCCGCCATGCTCCTCCTTAGGGGGCCCGATTGGCCCTCGCGCCCGATGGACTGTTCCATCAGTTTACCGAATCAATAGATGCGGAAGCATGAGAAAAAGTCGCAGGACGCGCACTGCGCCGCAGGATGGGACATCCAAGCCCATGCAGGAAAAAGCCCGGAACGTCAGAGCGCCCGGGCTCCTTAACGGAAACCCGGGCGCTAGAGCAGCCCTCCCCCAGAACTGCCCACGTGCTGAAGGTAGAGCTTTTGTGCCTGACCAGCAAGCAATCTTAGGTAATTTTAAGGTAATGCTTTCTATAGGTTACGGGAGTGGGAGTTCCACACGAGATGCCTCGCCGGCGCCCGCTCCGAAACGGCAGCGCAGAATCTCGGCCAGGGCTTCCGGACCGACCTGGGCCTTTACCCGGCGCGTGATTTCCGCTTCGACGGCATCGAAGGCAGTTTCCGACTCAACCAGCACGAGAATGGCCGGGCCAGCGCCGCTGAGAGCCACGCCCAGAACGCCCGGAGTTCCAGCCAGAGGCTCGAGCGCAGGCAGCAACGGGCAGACCTCGGAACGGTAGGGCTGGTGAATGCGATCGCGCATGGCATCGGCAACCAGGTCGGCACGGCCGGCAGCGAAAGCCGCTGTCAGCAGTGACGTGCGCTGAAGGTTGAAGACCACATCGGCGCGTGTGTAGCGCTCCGGCAGCACGGCGCGTGAAGCGACGGTAGCAAGCGGAGCGGTCGGGATCACCACGAGCGCACGCCAGGCCTCCGGCAGATGGAAGGAGACGGTCTGGAGCCGCTCTCCATCCCATGAACCTGCGACAAAGCCGCCCAACCAGCAGGCAGCGGCGTTATCGGGATGGCCTTCGAGGCGGACGCCCTCTGCAAGGATGCGGTCGCTGTCCCATCCGAGTTCGCCGAAGTGCGCGGCGAGCGCGACGCCAGCAAGCCGGACCGCCGCGGACGATCCCATGCCCATGCCGAGAGGAATCTCGTTATGAACGCGGAGTGCGAGCGGCTGCACTGGCTTGCCATGCGCGGCGAGAGTCTTGCGATAGACATCGAGCAGCAGGTTGCGGCCGAGCGCTCCACAGATCTCGGGGTGGCGGCCGGTGGCCTCAATCGAAAACTCCGCAGCCGCCTCCGCGCGGACCGCAAGATTGCGGTCGAGCGCGACGGCCAGTGTATCGAAGCCGGGACCGAGGTTCGCAGAGGTTGCAGGCAGCTGGATGGAAAAGCTCACGGCTGTACTGCCTTCTCAAGAGCACGCAGGACCTGGTCCACATCGGCATCGAGCTCGACGGTGTTGCGGCGCGTGAACTCGATCTCCGGACGCAACGGCGCGATCTCTTCTTCCGTGAGCAGATCGCCGCGATGGTAGCGGATGGTGTAGTCGGAGTCCTTGAGGGTGTGGCCGGTGAGCAGCAGCACGACCGACTCGGACGGCTGCACGAGGCCCTTCGCCACAAGCTTCTTCAATCCGACGAGCGTAACAGCGGACGCAGGCTCGCAGCCGATGCCTTCGGCGCCGATCTCAGCCTTGGCCAGCGCGATCTCGGCTTCCGAAGCCTGCTCGACGTAGCCGCCGGTGGCTTCGATCACCTTGATGCACTTGCGCCACGAGGCAGGATTGCCGATGCGGATGGCCGTCGCGCGGGTGTCGGCTTCGACCGGGATCAGCTCCGTGCCGCCGTTCGCCTGCATGGTGCGGACGAGCGGATTCGCGCCTTCGGCCTGGATCACGGAGATGCGCGGCACGCGGTCGGTGAGGCCGAGCTGCTTCATCTCGAGAAACGCCTTGCCCAGCGCCGAGCTGTTGGCGAGGTTGCCGCCGGGCACGATGAGGTGATCGGGCACCTGCCAGTCGAGCGATTCCGCGATCTCGAAGGCCGGCGTCTTCTGACCTTCAATGCGATAGGGATTGACCGAATTCAGCAGATAGACCGGTGCGCGGCGAACGACTTCGGCAAGCACGCGGACGCAGCCGTCGAAATCAGTGTGCAGCTGGCAGGTAAGCGCACCGTAGTCGAGCGCCTGCGAAAGCTTGCCCCATGCGATCTTGCCCTCGGGAATAAGCACCAGGCTGCGCATGCCTGCGCGCGCAGCGTAAGCAGCCATCGCAGCGGAGGTGTTGCCGGTGGAAGCGCAGGCGACCCAGTTGAAGCCAAGCTCATGCGCCACCGAGAGTGCCGTGGTCATGCCGGCATCCTTGAACGAACCAGTCGGGTTCATGCCCTGATGCTTGGCATAGACACGCGTGAGACCCAGCGAGCGGGCAGCACGAGGCAGCTCATACAGCGGCGTGTTTCCTTCGCGCAGCGTGACGATATTGGCCTCGTCGCGAAGAATGGGAAGAAGGTCACGGAATCGCCAGACACCGCTCTGATCCTTGTGCTCGGGCGAAGTGCGACGTTCTTTCCAGAGCCAGCGCAGAGCGCTGGGGTTGGGCAGGTTCCGCTTCTGGGCAGCGGAGTCGGCAGCAGAGTTTGCCGACCAGGCCGGATACTCCACTTCGTAAAGATGGCTGCACTCAGGGCAGCGGAAATCTTCCTTCAGGGCTTCCTGTGCGACGACACGGCCGCAGCCGGTGCAGCGCAACTGATGTTCGACTTGCATCATGGCGGTGCTCTTAGGGTAACAGCGCCATACAGGATGCGACTAAACGGAAGGCCCCAGCCACACTGGCTCCGGCTCAAGATGAATCGCGAATTTCGCCTCGACCTCGGTGATGATCGCATCGCGCAGAGCAAGCACATCCGATGCGGTAGCGTTACCAAGGTTAATGAGCGCGAGCGTGTGGCGGCTGGAAATTCCTGCACGTCCCAGCTTGTAACTTTTTTTAAATCCAGCCTGATCCAGCAGCCACGCAGCCGGAAGCTTCACCTGTTCATCGGACGCGGGATAGCTGGGGATCGCGCTTCCATGCGCTGCGACAAGGCGCGCATAGTGCTCCGCGGAGATGATCGGATTCTTGAAAAAGCTGCCGGCGCTGCGGCAATCCGCATCGCCATCGACGAGCAGCATGCCCTTCTCGCGGCGGATGGCGCGAACGCCGGCCGCAACCTCCGCAAGCGATGGATGCGGCGGGTTCGCGAAATACTTTTTCAGATCCGCATATTCGAGCCGCGGCTGGCCTTGATGCGTGAGGCGATAAGCCACACGAGTGACGAGATAGCGGCCGCGCGCAGTCGAATTGAAAAGGCTGCGGCGATAGGCGAAGGCACAGTCCGCAGCTTCAAACTCGACGAAGCCAAGGCTCTCGAGATCGAGCGCACGCACGCGGACGATGGTCTCCGCAACCTCCTGCCCGTAGGCCCCGACATTCTGCACCGGCGTGCCACCGACCGTACCGGGAATCCCCGCGAGACATTCGATGCCCGCATAACCAAGCTCAACGGCATGCGTGACAAAGGCATCCCAATTCTCGCCCGCAGCGACACGGAAGAGATCCCCATCCTGCTCGATCCCTTTACTTGCGATGTGAAGCACCAGGCCGGGAAAGCCATCATCAGAAACAAGCAGATTGCTGCCGCCGCCGAGGATGAAGAGCGGCAGGCCGCGCTCACGCGCGAAGACGACAGCCTCGAGGGCTTCGTCTTCGCTGGAGGCTTCGGCAAACCACCGCGCCGGACCTCCGATGCCGAAGGTCGTGTAAGGCGCGAGCGGTACATGTTCAAGGAACTTCATGATCAGGCGGTGACGATTTCCGAGAAGTCGGCGATCGAGGAGAACGAGCCCTGAATCTCGCCGAGCAATGCGAGACGATTGCCGCGCACCGCTTCGTCGTCGACCATCACCATCACCTTATCGAAGAAGAGATCGACATCCGGCCGCAGTGTGGCGATGCGCTCGAGCGCTTCGCGATACTGCCGTGCCTCACTGAATGCGCGCACGTGCGGATCGACCTCTGTGATGCGTGCGTGAAGACCACGCTCGGATTCATCGGCGAAGAGCGCAGCGGCCAGCGTGGATGCGCCGATCTTCTTCTCTTCTGCCTGGCGCAGGATGTTCTTGATGCGCTTGAACGCAGCGGAGATGGCGATGAAGTCGGCCGAACCGCGCACGGCAGTAAGCGCTTCGGCGCGGGCGATGGCATCGGCAACGTCCTCGTACCCGGCAGCGAGCACTGCGTTCACCACGTCATAGGCAAAGCCCTTCACCTCGCGCAGGTAGAACTCCACGCGTTCGCGGAAGAAGGCCGTCAGCTTCGCCGCGGACTTCTCTTCTGCGCCTTCCAGCAGGTCGCTCAGCTTCAGCGGAAGACCGCTCTCCGCGAGGATCTTCACGATACCGTTGGCGGCGCGCCGCAGGCCGAAAGGATCTTTCGATCCCGAGGGTTCGAGGCCGATGCCGAACATCGCCTGGATGGTCTGGAAGCGGTCGGCGAGGCCGAGGAGCTGGCCCTCAGAGGTCGGCGCGATCGGGTCATCGATGCCGGCCGGCGAGTACTGCCAGTAGATCGCCTGCGCCACGGACTCGCCGAGTCGCTGCGCGCGAGCGTAGAGTCCGCCGACGATACCCTGCAGCTCGGTGAATTCCTTCACAAGTTCAGCAGTAAGATCGGTCTTGGCCAACTGCGTGGCGGTGAAGAGCGAGACCGTATCGACGGCGGCTCCGCGCGACTGCGCAATGCGGGCGATGCGCTCGGCGACGGCGATATTCGCCTCGGTCTTGGCATAGTAGCTGCCGAGATCCTTCTGGAAGGTCACAGACTTCAGCTTCTCGAGACGCGCAGCCAACGGCGTCTTCTGATCCACATCCCAAAAGAAGCGGGCATCGTTGAAGCGGGCCCGCAGCACACGCTCGTTGCCGTGGCGAATGATCTCGTCGCCATGCTCCTCGGGCTGCGTGTTCAGCACCGCGAGGAAGTAAGGCGCGAGCTTGCCTGCCGCGTCTTCGATCGCGAAATACTTCTGGTGATCGCGCATCACGGTGACCAGCACTTCTTCGGGCAGTGTGAGGAAAGTCGGATCGAATCCACCCAGCAGGACTGTCGGCCACTCGGTGAGATGTGTCACGGTGTCGACTAGCGGCTCATCCTCGCGCCACTTCGCGCCGGGAATGAGGCGCGTGGCTGCATCGAGCGCCTTGCGGATGCGATGACGGCGCAGCTCGACGTCAGCAGTGACATGCGCGGCCTCAAGCTGGCCGAGATAATCGCCCGCGTGCTCGAAGGTGATCGAGCCCTCGTGCAGAATGCGATGACCGCGGCTGATATTCGCCGCGCGCACGCCTGCGAATTCGACCGGCACAATCTGGTGACCGAGCATGGCCACGAGCCACTTGAGCGGGCGCACAAAACGCTCCGGCTTGCCCGCGCGCCAATACATATTCTTCGGCCAGTAGATCGATGCGATCTCCTTCGGCAGCTGCTCGGCGAGGATCTCGCTGGCGGTGCGGCCCTTGCGCTCGACTGTCGCGGAAACGTACTCACCCTTGGGCGTAGTAGTCTTCACCAGCGCGGAGAGCTCGACGCCGGCCTTCTTCGCGAAGGCCTGTGCGGCAGGCGTGGGCTGGCCATCCTTGAAGGCGACGGCCCAGGACGGCCCGGTGAGCTGCTCCTCGGTATCGGCCTGCGACTCGTGCACGTGCTTCACCAGCACGGCGAGGCGGCGGGGCGTGGAATAGCTGTGCAGCTCGAGCGCCTCCGAAGCGTCGATGAGGCGTTCGCGGGTGAGCAGGTCTTCAACGCGGCGGGCAAGCTCGGCCTGCGCGGGCGCGATCATGCGCGCCGGGATTTCTTCGAGTCCGATTTCAAGCAGAAAGGCTGACATTGTTTTTAGCTTCTAGCTACTAGCTTCTAGCTACTAGCTGGTCTGTTACATCTGTGGAATGGCTTGCCCTGCACACAAACAGTTGCAGTTGCCACGTCTTTAGCTAAAAGCTAGTAGCTAGGAGCTAGAAGCTAACTGCTGCCCCGCGTATGCCTTGGCCACGCCGACAGCGAGCGTGCGGATGCGGGCGATCACGCCGACGCGCTCCGTCACCGAGATCGCGCCGCGAGCGTCGAGCAGGTTGAACAGGTGCGAGCACTTGAGGCAGAGATCGTAAGCGCCCAGCACCGGGAAGCGGCGCTGTTGCACGCGCACGTCTTCATCAGCCACAGGCTCGCCATCGTGAATGAGCTTGTCGTGGATCTTCTCGTGGCGCTCGCCCTGCTTCGCGGCCTTCGGGCCGAAACTGTCGTTATAGCTGGAGATCAGCGCCTGGCACTCGGCCTCGTAAAGCCGCAGGTGCTCCCAGAGCTTGTCGACTTCGGCAGCTTCGAAGTTGTAGACCGAAAGCTGCAGCTCTTCTTCGAAACGCACTTCGCCGTACGTGATCTCGCGGCCGGTGCGCGGATCGCGCGCCCACACGATGTCATAGATGGAATCGACATCCTGCAGAAAAGCAGCGAGGCGCTCGAGACCATAGGTGATCTCGCCCGAGATCGGGTCGAGATCGATACCGCCGCACTGCTGGAAGTAGGTGAACTGCGTGACTTCGAGACCGTCGAGCATCACCTGCCAGCCGATGCCCCATGCACCGAGCGTGGGCGACTCCCAGTTGTCTTCCTCGAACTTGATGTCGTGCACGGAGAGGTCGATGCCGACCGCCTCGAGCGAAGCAAGGTAGAGCTCCTGGATGTCCTCCGGCGGCGGCTTCAGGATCACCTGCAGCTGGGTATGCTTGTAGAGACGGTTCGGATTCTCGCCATAACGGCCATCAGCGGGGCGGCGCGAAGGCTGCGCATAGGCGATGTTGATCGGCTTCGGCCCGAGCACGCGCAGGAAGGTATCGGGCGACATGGTGCCGGCGCCGACCTCAGTGTCATAGGGCTGCTGGAGAACGCAGCCGCGCTCGGCCCAGAAGGTCTGGAGGCGGAAAAGCAGCTCCTGAAAGGTGAGCGGCCTGGCTTTGGTGTGCACGGTGGAGGATGTGATGGTCGAAGGCACGATGCGTTCCGTCTCTCTGTTTCCGACTGGTTCCGTCAGGGAATTGCGACGCCCGGCGCGGTTTCGATGCGCAGGGATAAGGTCTTTCGAGATTTTATCGTGATCCGTGCATTCAAATGACCAGGATGCCGACCTGCACGGGTAAATCAACGCCCTGCTCTTCCGACAGAGGCGACAGCCCACCGGGTGCCCCAGATCTCGCATTTGAGATCTGGGAAGAGAGAACCGCAGGTTCCTCCACTGCGCGAGACGAAAGAACCGTCTCGCTTCGGTCGGAATGACAGATTCGTCAACTTCGACGAAGACAACGGCGGGAGATTGCCTCAGTGAAGATATCGGCTCAGGCGCTGAGCTTGGTGAGCGCGGCAGCCGCGCGGAGGCGGCGTTCCAGGTGCCGCTCGAGCGATTGCAGGGCGAAGCGGCGCAGGTCGGCCGCGTAGGTGGGCTGCCATGGAGCATCCGCGAGCGAGCCGATCGGGGTATGGAAGATGCGGCCGGCCAGCTCAAGCGAGGCTGCGGACAGCGCCCGGCTCGAGAGTTGGCGGTGGTCCACGCAGAGCAGGCCGTCGGCGTGCGGCTGATACCAGGCGGGCTGGCCGGCAAGCGACCGTCCGCAGACGATGCAGCGCGAGAGCTCCGGCATCCACCCCATCAGGCGCAGCATCCAGAGGGCGAAATATGTCACCGGCAGCCAGATGTGGCCGTCGCGGGTGTGCTCGAGGACGGCGAGCGCGAGACGGAAGACCGCATCCTGCGGATCGCGCTCGGGGAGGGTCTCTTCCAACACCTCCGCATAGAAAGCCAGCGCCGCCGCGCGCGGGTAATCGATGGGCGCGGAGAGCGGCGAGGCGAGGATTTCACAGGAATCGAGCCGGACCAGCTCCTGGCGGGGCTTTTCGGCGTAGGCGGCGAGGACGTGGGTCATCGGCTCGAGCGCGCCCCCGAAGCGTTTGCGGCTCTTGGCCCCGGACTTGGCGATACCCTTCAGGCGGCCCTGGTCCCGCGTCAGCAGCGAGACGATCAGATCGGCCTCCTGGACCGGCCAGGTACGGAGAATGAGGGCTTCGGTCATGTAGCTTCTCGCTGCTAGCTCCTAGCTTCTAGCTTATTTGCTCTCGTGCCGGGCCTTTTCGCTTCATTCCAGACGCGAAAACAACTTCTCGGAAAAAGGCACGCCCCCCATTCCAGCAAAACCTAGCTAAAAGCTAGAAGCTAGCAGCTAAAAGCCGCCCTCCCATAAACACCTTTCATAGGCCGAATCACTTTCTTTAATATGACGATATCTTTACGAACAGGCCCTTTAGTCTGTAATACGAGAAGCCACGTCCACAATTTTGCGCCGGTTCCGCGGACCTTTGCCGCGCGAACGGCCGGATTGCGGGCTGCAATGCCTGATAAACACCTGAAGGAGAAGCATGTCCACCGAACTTCGTAATTTCCTCGAGCTGTCGTATGAAGAACTGGAAGAGTTGAACCTGTCCGCCAAGGAACAGCGCCGCAAGCGCGTCGCGGCTGACGTCATCCAGGAAGAGCGGTTGAAGTACCTGACCGACCAGAAGGGCATCAAGGCGGTCACCGTCCTCTTCAGCGACCTCGAAGGCCGGCTGCACACGCTGGACTACGACAAGAAGTTCCTGGTGAAGAGCTTCGACAACCTCACCTTCGACGGCTCGTCGATCCGCGGCTTTACCGCGCAGCGCGAGAGCGATCTGCGCCTCGGCATCGACTGGAGCTCGTTCTACTTTGCCCCGGCCGACATCTTCGGCTCCGGCAAGGCTCTAGTCTTTGGCGAAGTCATCGACAAGAACGGTGCCTCCTACTCCGGCGACCTGCGCGGCGTGCTGAAGAACTTCGCCAACCAGCTCTACACCGAGCAGGGCTACGTGCTGAACGCGGCCAACGAGATCGAGGGCTTCCTCTTCGCCGGCACCGACGCCGAGAAGAAGTTCCACGAGACCGGCAAGTTCGATTACGTGAACACGGGCGGCTACTACCACTCGCTCCCCGGCGACCCGCTGCGCAGCTTCATCGACACCACTGCGGAAGTGCAGCGCGCACTCGGCTTCGAGAACGAGAAGGACCACCCGGAAGTCGCTCCTTCACAGTTCGAGATCAACTACAGCTACGGCGATGTGCTGACCGCCGCCGACCAGATCCAGCTCTACAAGCTGATCTGTCGCCAGGTAGCCACCAAGATGGGCATGACCGCCTCCTTCCTGCCCAAGCCGGTTGTCGGCGTCAACGGCAGCGGCATGCACACCAACCTCTCGATCAGCAAGAACGGCAAGAACCTGTTCTGGGATCCGAAGGGCGAAGAGAAGCTCTCCAGCCTCGGCTGGAAGTTCGTCGACCGCATCCTCTCGCATGGTAATGACATCTGCCTGCTGCTGAACCCGAGCGTGAACTCCTATCGCCGCCTCGATCCCCACTTCGAAGCCCCGAACCAGATCAAGGCTTCGGCCGTCGATCGTGGCTCGATGGTCCGCATTCCGATCGGCAACGAGAAGTCGTCGCGCGTCGAAGTGCGCTCGGTGGCTCCGGACGCGAACCCCTACCTGGTCCTGTACTCGATCTTCAAGAGCGGCCTGCACGGCGAGCTCGCCAAGATCAAGAACATCCGCCAGGCGGAGCGCTACCTGCCCGACAACATCTATACCGCGCTCGAGAACTTCCGCGGCGCCAGCTGGACCTCGACCCTGCTGGGCGAGGACGTAAAGGCCCGCTACGCCGACCTGAAGCAGGCATCGGCCGACCGCTGCCCCCGCCTCCTCGGGACCTACGTCAAGCCCTCGGAAGTCCAGTTCCACCACGAGGTCTACAACCAGTTCCTCTGGAACCAGTTCTAGGACTGCGCGTCCGGCGACACGCGCCTTCGGCGCCTTCCTCGCTGGTGCAAGCAGTACTGGCGCTCCCGCTGGTCGCGTCCTCAGAACTCGGCTGGTGATGAACCAAACAGAAACGCCCCGGACAACCGGGGCGTTTCTGCGTTCCGACTCATCGGTGGCCCATTCAAGCCTGTTGTTGGCTTGAGTGGGGCTGCACGAATCCCGGGTGCCCCACGCCTCGATTTTGAGACGTGGGAGAGCACGAGCCTCAACTCGTGCTGTCGACCTTGCGCTGAAAAGATTCCCCTCCTCGACCGGAGAGAGACAACCTTACCGTCTCGCGGAGTGAAGAGAGCTGTTGTCTTCATTTACGCCGCAAGACATGGTCATAAGCTAGAAGCATGCGCAGGATAGTCATCACCGGTCCGCCGCCGGTTCAGGTTCTCGATGTCGCGGGTCCGCTCGAGGTCTTTGCGAACGCACCCGGATATACGCTGCAACTCGCATCCAGCGATGGCAGCACCGAGTTGAAGACCAATCGCGGATTCTCACTGACCGGCGCGCTGCCGCTGAGCCAGATCACAGGCCCCATCGACACGCTGATGGTTGCGGGCGGACCCGGCGCCGAGAGTGGCAGCTACGATGCAGCCTACGTGCAGTGGATTGCCGACGCGGCAAAGCGCTCGCGGCGCGTGGCGGCGATCTGCACCGGGGCATTCCTGCTGGCCGCAGCCGGGCTGCTCGATGGCCGGAAAGCCGTCACGCACTGGAACTTCTGCGACCGGCTGGCGCGCGAATTTCCTGCTGTCCACGTCGATCCCGAGCCCATTTTTTTGCGGGACGACTCACGCCATGGAGCGATCTACACCTCGGCCGGCATCACGGCCGGCATGGACTTGACACTGGCGCTGGTGGAAGAAGATCACGGGCACGCAGCAGCGCTGGCGGTCGCACGGCAGCTGGTGATGTTCCTCGTGCGCCCGGGAGGGCAGGCACAGTTCAGCCACATGCTCTCGCACCAGGCAGTCACCTCGCAGCCGCTGCGCGAGCTGCAGGTGTGGATGCTGCAGAACCTGCGCGCCGACCTCGGAGTCGAGCGGCTGGCCGAGCGCATGGGCATGAGTGCAAGGCACCTCACGCGGGTCTGCCTGCGCGAGACGAAGATGAACCCGGGGCAGTTCGTGGACCGCATGCGCGTCGAGGCCGCGCAGCAGCTGATCGACAGCTCGGCCATGGGACTCAAGCAGGTGGCCGACGCCTGCGGCTTTCAGACCGCGGACGCGATGCGGCGCTCTTTCGTACGCCTGCTCGGCGTCACGCCCAGCGAGTATATGGATCGATTCAAACGCGCGGTTACGGCCCCGCAAAGCCCGGCGTAGCTCAGGGCTCAGGGAAGAGCGTCAATCTCGATGGTGGCCCATTCCAGCCCGCAGTTGGCTCGAGTGGGGTAGCACGAACTCCAGAGCGGATTTGTCATTCCGACCGAAGCGGAGGCACCTGCGGTTCTCTTTCCACAAGCGAGGGACATGGTTCCCGATGGACAGAGCCCCGGGGGCACTACTTCCTGTCTAAAGCGCGGAGAACAGACGGCGGTAGCGCATCAAGCCCCTGCTTCAGCTGCGAATCGGGGATGGGCTGCTGCGCCACGGTCCGGAACGGCCGGGTGCCCCATCCAAGCTCCGCTTGGGTGGGAGGTACGAACCTTGACGGTCCCGCATCTCCATCCTGACAGAGCGATAGGCACTCTCAGCCACTCGCAGATATCGTAGGAGCATGTTGAAGAGCGTTTATAACCGCTTCACCGTATACGTCCGTCTTTTGAATGAAGGTACGCCTTGTTCGCGCCCCGCTGTAGCCGTGTATTTGCGGGATGGTGCGTATAGCCTGTTGCCATCGGCTGATTACGACTCCAATGATGAGCAGTGGGAGTTTCGACCAGGCTCCATTGTCCTTTGCGAAGAGGTGCGGAAAGACGGAGATGTTTTCCTGCAAGCTGAGAAGCTGCATCCCATCCAATTGAATGCCCTAGTTGGTTTGCCGCTCACCGGAGCGACTCGCGCTGGAGCAATGGCGATGTTCTCCTTCGGAACAGTCCGAGATGTGCAGACACCGCGAGGAATAAGGCAGAAGCCAGATTTCTCGCTCCATCCTCAATGTGCGTGGAGACTGGTTGGTGGTGACTCCGTATTGTTAGGAAGCTCAGATCTTTACTATCCCGCTGATGGAAGCGAGGATTGTTCCAACTTTGACTGGGATATTCCTAGCGCGAGCCGCCGCGATGTACTTATGGGCGATCTCATGAGGGGCAGTGACCAACTTATAGTCACAAGAGCTGAGCTCGGTCTAGCCGGAGCGCTGCATATCTGGTTCGATCAGAACTACTGTTTAGAGATCATGCCTAACAACTCAATCGAAGACGAGTACTGGCGGCTCTTTAAGCCAGGGACGAATGATAGGCATCTCGTCGTCTGAGACAAAATCGGTCTGGCGTTTTAAGTCGTCTGAGTGCTTGTTATCTATTTCCGCCACAGCACCCGACGCACCGAACCCGGCAACTCCCCCAGCCCATCCTTCAACAAAGGATCCGCCACAGGAGTCTCGACCGAAGTCCGGAACGGCAGCACCCCAGCCCAGACATCGAGCGCGTAATCCTCATCGTCATCGTGCGGGGGCCCGGTGCGGATCTTCGCCGAGGCCTCGTCGATCGGGAACGAAAGCACCGTCGTTGCCTTGAGCTCCTGTGAGGTAGGCGGGCGCACTTCGTCCCAGCGGCCTTTGAGAATCTGGTCTGAGATGATGCGCAGCGCGTGGTTCTTTGCCTCTTCACCTTCGACCAGAGTGGCGGTGCCCAGCATCACGACGGACCGGTAGTTCATCGAGTGATTGAAGGCCGAGCGCGCAAGCACCAGACCGTCGAGCAGCGTGACCGTGATGCACGCCTCTATGCCTTTGTCGAGGTTGCGCAGCATGCGGCTGGCAGCAGAGCCGTGGATGTAAAGCGTGTCGCCCTCACGGCCAAAGCCCGTAGGGATGACGAAGGGCTGGCCCTCGATCACGAAGCCGACATGACAGAGGAACGCCTCGTCAAGGATCGCGTGGATGGTGGCCTTGTCGTAGTCGCCGCGCTTGGGCAGGCGGGCAACGCGGGTGCGTGGACTGGGCGGCGGTGTGGGTTCGGTCATGGCTGGCTCAGGTGCTTCCAAAGTACAGGAAAAGCGGCGGCACACACTCTTCCGGAGAGAGCATTCTCTAGTATCGAGGGATGCGGAACAAGGTTTTCCTTCAGGTAGCACTCAACGGCGATCAGGTTCATCCCAGCACCCCTCGCACGCCGTCAGAGATCGCGCAGGCAGCATGGGACGCGGTGCATGCAGGCGCGGACTCTGTTCATGTGCATGCCTTCGACAAGGACGGCAGGGAAACTCTGGAAGCCGAGGCCTGCGGCGACGTCCTTCGCGCGATACGAAGACTCTGCCCGGGCACTCCGATCTCGCTCACCACCTCCGCGAGCATCGTGAGTGATCCCGCCAAGCGCCTGCGCATGGTGGAGCAGTGGCAGGAGCTGCCCGATCTGGTCACGGCCAATCAGGGAGAAGCAGGCATCGTCAAGCTCTGCGAACTCCTGCTCTCCCGCGGTGTCGAGATCGAGGCCGGGCTTTTATCCGTAAGCGACGCAAAGGCTTTCCTCGCCTCCGGACTGGCAGACCGTTGCCGCCGCGTGCTCATCGAGCCTCTGGATCTGGCCCCGCAGGTGGCGGTCGCCCATGCCGCGGCAATGGAAGAACTCATTACAGCGGCGGGCATCCAGCTTGAACAGGTTCACCACGGCTATGGAATCGCCTGCTGGGAGGTAAACCGGCGCGCGCTCGATCGCGGACATGGCATTCGCACCGGCTTCGAGGACATCACCCTGCTTCCCGATGGAAGCCCTGCGCGAGACAACGCCGCGCTGGTGGCCGCTGCTCTCGAGCTCATACAGGCTTCCCGCAAACAAGAAAGCCGACCTTGAAGGTCGGCTTTATCCTTGTGAATCTTCGCGGCATTTCCCGGCGCTGCAGCGGGCGCAGCGGAGTTGCCGCTACAACTTAGCGGCCGAAGTGCGTGGAAGCCTTGTCCGCGTAGCTGACCCAGTTCTCCGGCAGATCGTCGGCAGCATAGATGGCCGAGACGGGGCAAACGGGAACGCAGGCGCCGCAGTCAATGCACTCGACCGGATCGATGAAGAGCTGATCGGCATCGCTGTAGCCGTTCTCATCCTTCTTGGGGTGGATGCAGTCCACCGGACAGGCATCGACACAAGCCGTGTCCTTCGTGCCAACGCAGGGTTCCGCGATTACATAAGCCATGAGAAAGGTCCTCTACTTCTTGGTAATTGGTTAGACACAGCTATTGTAACCGAGGTGGGAGGGGAGATTGACGGGATTTGCAGGCAGGCCGCGCTCGAATGGGCGATCCCGCGTAAAGAGAAAGAAATTACGCGGGTTTCTGTTGACGGTATTTCGCGAGCGGAGATAACGTTTACCTACATCTGTGGACCACCCGCAGTACTCCCACGTGTAGGACTGGAGCGTTATGCGATCTGTGCCGGCCCGGCTTGCCTGTTCTCTTCCCCTTGCTTTGAGTGCCCTTCTTTCCACAACCGCGTCGCAGAGCCTCGCTCAAACAGCGCCTCCCGTGACAGTCGAGGCACACTTCGATCAGCCCACCGCCAAGGCCAGTCCCATGCTGCACGGCCTGATGACGGAAGAGATCAACTACTCCTACGACGGCGGCCTGTACGGCGAGCTGGTGCGCAACCGCACCTTCTTCACCGACTGGGAAGGCGCGCCGTACTGGCGCATGGTGCCGAAGGGCCAGGCCAAGGCTACCGTCGCCGTGGAGAAGACCGGAGGCCCGAGCGCGGCGCTGCCGCACAGCATGAAGCTGACGCTCGAGAGCACAGGCACAGGCGGCTCAGCTGCTCTCGAGAACGAAGGCTACTGGGGTATTCCGATCCACCCGCATGAGACGTACAAGGGATCGTTCTATGCGAAGTCGGACGGCGCGGTCGGTACCGTGCATGTGGCCGTGACCAACGATGAAACCGGCGCGGAGCTGGCCTCGGCCGACGTGACGCTCGACGGCACCGGCTGGAAGCAGTACAGCTATGAGCTGGTCTCGCACGCGGAGAACGCAGGCGAGAAAAATCACCTCGTGCTCTCGATCGCGAAGCCCGGCTCGGTGTGGTTCTCGCTGGTGAGCCTCTTCCCTCCGACCTACGAGAACCATCCGAACGGCTTCCGGCCGGACTTGATGGAGATGATGGCGGCGATGAAGCCGACCTTCCTGCGCATGCCGGGCGGCAATTACCTGGAAGGCGACCACATCAAGGAACGCTTCGACTGGAAGAAGACGATCGGACCGATGGTCGATCGTCCGACGCATCGCGGCCCCTGGGGCTATCAATCGACCGATGGCATGGGCCTGCTCGAATTCCTGGAGTGGACCGAGGAGCTGAAGATCCAGCCGGTGCTGGCGGTGTACGCGGGCTACTCGCTGCAGCAGGAGCACGTGAACCCGGGCAAGGATCTTGAGCCCTACGTGCAGGACGCCCTCGACGAAATCGAATACGTGACCGGCGACACCTCGACGAAGTGGGGCGCGGAGCGCGCGAAGGACGGACACCCCGCGCCCTTCCCGCTGCACTACATCGAGATCGGCAACGAAGACTTCTTCGACAAGTCGAAGTCCTACGACGCGCGCTATGAGCAGTTCTACAAGGCGATCAAGGCGAAGTATCCGCAGTATGAACTGATCGCGACGACCCCGGTGACAAGCATCAAGCCGGACGTAATCGACGACCACTATTACAAGTCGGCCGAAGAGTTCTACGCGGACGTCCACCACTACGACAAGACCGACCGCAACGGGCCGAAGATTTTCGTCGGAGAGTGGGCGACGCGCGAAGGCTCACCGACACCGAACTTCGGCGCGGCTCTGGGCGACGCGGCATGGATGACCGGCATGGAGCGCAACAGCGACATCATCGTGATGGCCAGCTACGCGCCCCTCTTCGTGAACGTGAACCCCGGTGGCATGCAGTGGGAGAGCGACCTGATCGGCTACGACGCGCTGCACAGCTACGCTTCCCCCAGCTATTACGCGCAGGTGATGTTCGGCAGCTATCACGGCGACGTGATTCCTAAGACCGACACCACCGGCGACGAGCTGCGCTTCTTCTCTTCCATCACGAAGAAGACGGAGACCGGCGAGATCTTCGTGAAACTGGTGAACGCGACCTCTGATCCGAAGCCGGTCACGGTCAAGCTCGACGGCGTGGATCACGTGGAGAAGATCGCCGACGTCACGACGCTGAAGGCACGCACGCTCTCGGCCACCAACACGCTCGCCGACCCGAAGAACGTACTGCCTGTAGAGTCGCGCTTCGAGCGGGCGGGCACGACCTTCAACTACGAGACGGCGCCGTACTCCATTACGGTCATCCGCCTGAAGACGAAGTAACCGTCTTCCCGCATACAACAGCGGCGCTCCTTCGGGAGCGCCGTTTTCCTTTTCGTCCGGACACAGTTCTGCTTCATAGTGATTGAGCACATGCTCGCTCACTCTCTTCTTTTTCCCGGCATGCCATACGGCAGCGCTCCGCGCTGGGCCTTTGCCATTGCCGAGATATGCATGCTCCTTCTGATGGTGCTGTGCGCGGTCCATGCCGTACGCAGCAAGCGCCGCGGGGCGCTGTCCTACCTGCTCGGCGGCTTTCTCTTCGGACTGGCGCTCGAGTACATCGAGGTGCTCAGCGGCAGCTACACCTATGGCCGCTTCCACCTGATGCTGGGCCATGCGCCCAAGGACATCCCCATCTGCATCGGCGCGGGCTGGGGCATCATTCTCTACACCGCCCGGCTCTACAGCGACGCGCTGCGGCTGCGGCCCTTCGCCGCTGCCGCACTCGATACGCTGCTCGCGCTGAACATCGACCTCAGCATGGACGTCGTCGCCTACCGGCTGCACATGTGGCACTGGTACTGGAACGGCACAGGACTCGATCCGCTGCGCGCGCAGTGGTTCGGCATTCCGTACGGAAACTTCGTCGGCTGGGCAACGGTGGTCTTCTGCTATTCGCTCTACAGCCGGTTATGGGAGCGCAGGATCACGCAGAAGCCGGGAGCATGGCGCGGTCCCGTCGTCGCCGTGCTGGCGCTGGTGTGCGCGCAGGCCACGCTTTTCGTTACCGAGACATGGATCTGGGACTTCCTGCATCGCCATGCCGGGCTGACCAGCGGACCGAGGCTGCTGCTCATCGTGCTGGCAATGGCTACTCTGATCGCATGGGGATGGAAGCGGCGCGAGAGCGCGATGCAACCGATGGACGGCATCGCGCTGTGGGTGCCCTGCTGGTTCCACCTGTATTTCTTCTTCTGTTTCGCCTGGTTTCACTTCTTCCGCGAGAACCGCTGGATGACAGCCGCGGCGGCCGCAAACATCGTGCTCGGCATTGGGATGCACCTGCTCCCGCTCAGAGAACAGAGGCGGAAGCAGGCATGAAGCCGAGCTATGAACGCTCAGCGATCAGCGCTTCGCGGCTGCCTTGCGCGTGGCCTTGCCGGCTTCCAGCGCCTCATCCTTCGAGTTTTCAAAGAGAACATCGAAGAGCCGGCCCGCGATCACGCGCGCAGTCTCGCTGCCCACATGGCTCGCCGACCGCATTTCCACGATGAGCCCGGAGAGCATGGAAAAGCCGGCATGCACGGCCTCCGTGCGTCGGATAGCGGTCTTTCCCTTCGCCTCACCCAGCAGCGCGGCGTAAATCGCCTCGGGGTTTTCCGGCGTGATCGTTGCATAGACCTCGCGGAGCCGCTCCTTCGATTCGGGATGTCGGATCGCGTAGAGCTTGAACTCCAGCAGCAGCAACGCCCATGTTTCATCGCTGGAGAAGGAGAGGAACGCATCCCGCATCACGGCAAGATTGCTCTCCGTCCCGTTGGCGACTGAAAGCTGTTCCCGCATCGCAGCGCGGCGGCGCAGCGAATGCGTCTCCACCAGAGCCAGAAAGATGTCTTCCTTGCTCTTGAACTGCGTGTAGATCGAGCCCTTGGTGCGGCCGGCGAGCTTGGCGATCTCGTTGAGATCCGCCTGCTCGTAACCGTCCCGAATGAAGACCTCTTCGGCGGCGCGCAGCAGGCGCTCGCGCGTCTCCCGCGTACGAACTTCGTGTTTGTTTGGCTTGGACTGGGGCATGTTGCTCTGCCCCATGATATCGATCGCAGCCGCCGGGTATCCGGCCAGGGAGGGTTTCAAGTCATTCGACAGCATGATCTGCCCTTTACCCGGCGGCCAGCCGGGGGCTGGAAACGGCGAACTGCTTGACTGCCTCGAGATAGCGCTTCGTCAGCGCCTTGGCAAACTTGTCCGCGACCGAAGCGCTCTCGGACTCCGTGCGTACCGACGCGCGAATCTTCTCCTCCACATCGAGGCGGCCGGATCGGTCAGTAAAGTGCGCATCGAAGCCGATCTGCGTCGCCGAGGTAAACATGCCGACAGGGCCGGAAGAAGCCCTCACAACCTGGTTGCCCGGCTTGAACGACGTCACCGATATCTGAACCCGGTATTGCGGGCACGCGGCCAGCTGCTCGGCGCCGCGATAAACGCGGGTTACACCCTTGGCATGCTGCAGACGATCGATCACATGTTCATAAACCAGCGCCTTGTAAGCCGCGGGAACTTCGACAGCCTGCCAGTCGGGAATGTCGACGAGCACACTGCCTGCCTCCACCGTTTGCTGACCGCATCCTGCCGAAGAGGACGCCGGAACAGCCCGGGGCGCAGCCGTAAATGCGGCAACCGCCTGCTGCGCCTCCGCGGGCGGAAGATCGAAGACGGCATAGTGAGTCCCGCCACGCGTATCGCGGAACTCGACGGTGAGCATGCCGACCTTGTGATGCATAAAGGCTGCCGCGGCCAGCCCGCCTCCCTCGGGGATCGCCATGCGGAGGATCCGGCCGCCGGTGCCCCACAGCTCCACCCTGTCGTTCCCGGTGCTCACAGCGGTAATCGCGCTGCGCGAGATGGATCCCTCCACCGAGGCATTCACAAAGCTGAGAGAGTCCGCGCCAAGCGTAAGTGTTCCCTTCCGGTTCGGGTGCACTTCGGGAAAGCCGTAGGCATGGGTTACGTTCTGCGCAGTCCAGAGAGAGGCTGCCGGAAGCGACTGAGGCTCTGAAACTGCGAAGACTGCGGTCGCCGCAAGAAAGACAAGAAAACCGGTAATGCGAAGAGAGGCAAACCAGTGGGTCATGGAAAAGGCTCCTTGTCGTCATATTACATACTTACTGGTCAGTATTTTTTATAAATACAAAAAAAATCCCTTTTGCGGCCCCTAAAGAACTGAAAACCCACAAAGCTTTTTTTAGGATTGGCGGTTCTCAGCCACGTGCAGACGCAGGAGAAACGAAAAGCAGCACGACCGGGCGCGCAGAGGCATTCGTCCACATCGAAGGATGGCCGGAGCGGACCGTGACGGCATCTCCCTTGTGCAGAACCTGTGGCTCGTCATCGAGCGTCAGCTGCACCGCGCCTTCCACGACAAAGACAAACTGCTCGCGCTCAACCGCATGCGGCTTCTTGCCGCTCGCGCCACCGGGCTGCAGTGTGATCAGCAGCGGCTCGAGGCGCGAGCCACGCCCGGCATGCAGGCTTTCAATCTCTGCCTGCGACCAGACGCTCTCCACCCGCAGGCGCGCCTTTGCCCGGACCACCGCGGGCTGGATCTCCGCATTGCTCTGAAACAGCTCGGAGAGGCTGACCTCGAGGCACGACGCCAGCTTTTCGAGTGAGCCGATCGATGGCGAAGCCAGGCCGTTCTCCACCTGCGAGATAAAACTTGGCGAGAAGCCTGCGCGCGCGGCCAGCGTGCGCACAGAGAGCCCAAGGCGCTCGCGACGCTGCCGAATGCTCTCCCCGAGTGAATGCTCGGCGGCTCGCTCCGTCTCTGCGCTGTGTGATGTCATGCCCGCTCTCTCCGGATCTCGCGACTGTAACTTTACACCGCGCGGCGTACATCAGAACAGCACGAAGTGTTCATTTATACTGAACACTCAGCGAAATTGCATGGAGGATGGATGCCCGGCCACGGAATGAGTATGCGCGAGATAAGGACGAACCTGCTCTCTGGAGTGACCGTATCTCTGGCGCTGGTGCCGGAGGCCATCGCCTTCTCGCTGATCGCGCACCTGAACCCGCTCCAGGGTATGTATGCGGCCTTTCTGATGTGCTTCATCGCCGCGGCCTTCGGCGGCCGCCCCGGGCTCATCTCCGGCGCTGCGGGATCGACAGCCGTGGTGATGGTGGCGCTCGTCGTGCAGCATGGCGTGCAGTATCTCTTCGCCGCGCTGGTGCTGATGGGCGTATTGCAGGCGGTCTTCGGATTGCTGCGCTTCGGCAAGTTCATCCGCATGGTGCCCCACCCGGTGATGCTGGGCTTCGTGAACGGCCTCGCCATCATCATCGCGAAGGCACAGCTGGTGCACTTTCACGTAAAGGCAGCCGACGGCGCGCAACACTGGATGACCGGCAAGCCGCTCATGACGATGCTCGCCCTGGTGGCGGCGACCATTGTGGTGATCTATGCGCTGCCAAGGCTTACCAAAGCCATCCCTGCATCTCTGGCTGCCATCGTCGTGGTCACGCTGTGCGCAGTGGGCCTCGGCATTCACACGAAGACCGTGGGCGATATGGCATCGATCCGCGGCAGCCTGCCGCACTTTCATGTACCGGGCGTGTCCTTCACCTTCGAAACACTGAAAATCATTGCTCCCTATTCGCTGATCCTCGCCGGTGTCGGCCTGATCGAAACGCTGCTCACGCTCAATCTTGTGGACGAGATGACCGGCACACGCGGCAGGCCGAATCGCGAGAGCCTGGCGCAGGGCATCGGCAACATTGCCTGCGGATTTTTTGGCGGCATGGGCGGCTGCGCCATGATCGGCCAGACCATGATCAACGTCGGTGCAGGCGGCATGCGGCGGCTCTCCGGCATGTTCTCTGGGCTATGTCTGCTGAGCTACGTGCTCTTCGGCTCGTCGCTAATCGAGCGTATTCCGATCGCGGCGCTGGTGGGACTCATGTTCGTCGTCGCGATGAAGACCTTCGCCTGGGGCAGCTTCCGCATCATGGGCAAAATTCCACGGCACGATGCATTTGTGATCGTTGCGGTTACAGTTGTCACGGTCTTTACCGACCTTGCGACGGCGGTCGTACTGGGCATCCTGATCGCAGCGCTGGTCTTTGCCTGGGAGCACGCCAAGCAGATCAGCGTTTCTGTCCGCATGGACTGCGATGGGCGCAAGATCTACGAGCTGACAGGCTCAGTCTTCTTTGCCTCTGCGGCGCAATTCCGCACGCTGTTCTCCCCTGAGACAGACCCGGAAGATGTGATTATCGAATTCCGCCAGGCACGCGTGATGGATCACTCAGCGCTGGAAGCGATTGAGACGCTGGCGGAGAAATATCGTGAGGCCGGCAAGCGGCTGCACCTGCGCCATCTGAGCCCGGACTGCTACGCGCTGCTCGACAAGGCCAAGGGCATGGTCGAAGTAAATGCGGCGGAAGACCCGACCTACGCGGTCGCGGACAACCGGCTGGGATAACACCCACACGACCTGTCATCCCGACCGAAGCGAAGCGGAGTGGAGGGACCTGCGGTCGAGATGACAATGCTTCTTAAGGGGAAAGCAACACAGAAACTGGGGCTAGATGCCTTCGCCCATGCTCACATAAGCGCTGCCCTTGGCAACTTCGCTGCGATACTGCTGCCGCTCTTCTTCCTCGGTCGCGAAGGAGCGCACGCTGTCCAGTTCGCGGGTTGCATGCTCCAGCTGGCCATCGAGGCTATCCACGCGGGCACGCAGGCGCTGCACTTCCTCGCCAAGCGCCTTGATCACACCGGACAGCGGATCCTTGATCTGCGATGGATCGGTGATGAGCACACGCGCCCCGTCTTTGTAGATCACATGCGCCGGCACGCCCACTACGGTCGAATCCGGAGGCACATCCTGCAGCACCACGGAACCTGCGCCCACACGTGAGTTCTCGCCGATCGTAATATTGCCGAGCACGTTTGCATTGTTGCCGACGAATACGCCGTCCCGCAGCGTGGGATGCCGCTTGCCGCTCTCGTTGCCGGTGCCGCCCAATGTCACGCCCTGGTAGAGCGTGACGTCGTCACCGACGACTGCCGTCTCGCCGATGACTACACCCATACCGTGGTCGATGAGCAGGCGACGCCCCAGTGTTGCGCCAGGATGAATCTCGATGCCAGTGAGAAAGCGCACGCACTGCGAAAGCACACGCGCCGCCAGCGGCCAGCCCGCAACCCACAGGTTGTGGCTGATGCGATGAAGCCACACCGCCCACAACCCGGGATAGCAGAGCAGCACCATGGCGCGCGACCGGGCTGCCGGGTCGCGCGCCATGACCGATTCGATGTCCTCGCGAATCGAGGCAAGAAGGCTGATCGGCAAGCCGCCGCCTATGCCTTCTCGATCGGCTGCGCCGTGAGCTGCTGCGCCTGGTTGCGAAGGTTCTCAAAGAGCACGGTCGAGATGTAGCGCTCGCCGAAGCTCGGCAGGATCGCAACAATCAGCTTGCCCGCATTCTCCGGACGCTGCGCGACCTGCAGAGCCGCATGCACCGCCGCGCCGGAAGAGATGCCGACCAGCAGGCCTTCTTCCGCGGGCAGACGCCGCGCCGTCGCAATCGCGTCATCGTTCGAGACCTGCACGATTTCGTCGATCAGATCGGTGCGCAGCACCTTCGGCACAAAGCCCGCGCCGATGCCCTGAATCTTGTGCGGACCAGGCTTGCCGCCGGAGAGCACGGGGCTATCGACCGGCTCGACCGCGATGGCCTTGAAGCCCGGCTTGCGCGCCTTGATGTACTCGCTGATGCCGCTGAGCGTGCCGCCCGTGCCTACGCCCGAGATGAGGATGTCGACCTCGCCGTCCGTGTCATTCCAGATCTCCGGACCAGTGGTTGCGAGGTGAATCGCAGGATTGGCGGGGTTTTCGAACTGCTGCAGGATGTAGCCGTTCGGCGTCTCCTCCAGGATCTGCTTGGCCTTGGCGATCGCGCCGCTCATGCCATTGGGGCCGGGCGTCAGAACAATCTCCGCGCCGTAGGCCAGCAGCAGTACACGGCGTTCCAGGCTCATCGTCTCCGGCATGGTCAGGATCAGCTTGTAGCCCTTGACCGCCGCCACCAGCGCCAGGCCGATACCGGTGTTGCCGCTGGTCGGCTCGATCAGCACGGTTTCGCCCGGTTTGATCTTTCCTTCACGCTCTGCCGCATCGATCATGGCGAAGCCAATGCGGTCCTTTACGCTGGCCGCGGGATTCGCGCTTTCCAGCTTGACCACCACCTGTGCCGGAGCACCCTTGGCGATCTTATTGAGCCGCACGAGGGGCGTGTTGCCGATCAGTTCTGTAACGCTTGCTGCAATCCTCAAGGTCTTCTCTCTCTTCTCTTGGGAAGCGTCCCTATTCCACTATAGGCCGGACTTTGAAGAGACGTGGGCGTAGAAGAGCCTGAATGCAGCCTTTTACGAGCCGGCTATGCTTTTTTCCCGGCCCCATTCGTGGTTCTCTTTGCCGTTCGAGGCTTGCTCTTCGCCGTAAGATTCAGCTCGGCCGCCTGATGGATAAGGGCCTTCAGCGCGGTCTCATTGATGGTTTCGCCTTCGTGAATATCGATAGCGCGGCGGACGTTGCCTTCGAGGCTCGAATTGAAGAGATGTGCCGGGTCTTTCAGCGCGGCCCCTTTGGCGAAGGTGAGCTTAACGACGGCCTTGTACGTCTCGCCCGTACAAAGAATGCCGTGATGCGAGAAGACCGGCACGCCTCGCCACTTCCACTCTTCGATGATGTCGGGAACCGTCTGGTGAATCAAAGCCCGCACGTGGGCGAGCGTCTTTCCACGCCAGTCGCCTAGTTCTTCGATCCTCTGGTCGATGCGTGCAGATGCATTCGTCTCGGGAATAGCCATAGCACACTCCTGCGTTCGCAATGAGACTAGCCGCGAACCGCAGCTCCCGCAAGCGTGCTAATCTGGCGGCGTTTTCTATGGAGACGCTCCATGCGCCATAACAGATCTGTTCCGCCCTGCCCCGTCATTCCCGTTCTTCGCTACCCGGACCCCGGTGCGGCGGCGGCGTGGCTGGAGAAGGTCTTCGGATTCACGGTACGGCTGCGCATCGCGAATCACCGCATCCAGATGCGCGCCGGCGAGGGCTGCTTCACCATCGCGGAGGGCGACGTCCGGCCAAACGATTCGATCCATATTCAGGTCCGCATCGAAGATGCGCTGGCCCATTGCGAACGCGCGCGTGCTGCCGGCGCAATGATCGTCGCCGAGCCGGACGATTATCCCTACGGCGAGCGCGCCTACACCGCGGTGGACTTCTTTGGCCATCGCTGGAATTTCACAGCGACAATCGCGGACATCGATCCGGAGAGCTGGGGCGGCACCCCCGTAAATCTTTGAACGCAACCTCGACCTGACATCCACTCCGCGTGCATCGCGGCCATGGGGCTCTGCATCCCTTCTAGTAGTGAATGATGCCTGTTTCTGTTGAAAGTGCTCCTGTTTCCCGCGCGATGTACACGCGGATTGCGCTTCTGATTGCCAGCCTTGGCTTCATGCAGAACCTCGATTCCGCGATCATCAATACCTCTTTCCCGCAGATGGCGCACTCGTTCGGCGTCACGGCGATGCGGCTCTCTCTCGGCGTTACCTCTTACCTGCTGGCCGTGGCAGCGATTTCCCCGCTCTCCAGCTGGCTGATGCAGCGCTTTGGGAGCCGCAACGTGCTGGCGCTGGCGGTCGGGTTGTTCACCGTGGCCTCCGTATGCTGCGGCGCGAGTCATACGCTCGCCATGTTCGTAGCTTCGCGCCTGCTGCAGGGCATGGGTGGTGCGCTCCTGGCGCCTGTCGGCAGCGCGCTGGTGCTTCGCTTTACGCCCAAGGCCGACTATCTGCGCATCACCTCGATCATGATCTGGCCGGTGCTGATGGCCCCGATCATCGGTCCCGTCATCGGCGGCCTCATCACCGAGCATGCAAGCTGGCGCTGGAACTTCTGGCTCAATGTGCCGGTGGGCATCTTTGGCGTCATTGCCATACTGCGCATGATCCCCAACGAGCGCGAGGAAGCACGCAGACCCATCGACCTGCTGGGTTTCGCCTACTGCGCGACCGCGCTGACCTGCCTGCTGGCCGGCCTGCAGCGCGCATCGCTCGGGCCGGCAGAGCGGCGCGTGACATTCGCGCTGCTCGGCGTGGGCATCCTGGCCGCGGTCTCCGCGGTGCGTCACCTGAAGCGGCATGCGACACCGCTGCTCTCGCTCAAGCCGCTCACACGACGCAGCCTGCGCATTGCAGCCATCGCACCGGGCGCATTCTTCCTCGCTATCTTCTCATCGGCGCAGTTCCTGCTGCCGCTGCTCTTCCAGCTAGGCTTTGGCATGTCTCCTGCGACAGCAGGCGGATGGGTGCTGGTCTACTTCTGCGGCAACCTCGGCATGAAGCTGGTCACCACACGGATCCTGCGCACCTTCGGCTTTAAGAACGTCCTGGTGACGAACGCGGCGCTGGTCGCGCTGTCCTTGCTGCTTTGTGTGCTGATGCATCCGGGGCTGCCAAAGATTGCCTTGTTCAGCATTCTGCTCTTCGCTGGATGCACGCGCTCCATGCAGATGACGGCGATCGGCTCGGTAGCCTACGCCGATGTAGCGGATACCGAGCGCTCCACCGCCTCCAGCCTGATGGCGATGATTCAGCAGGCCGCATCCGCAGCCGGAGTCGCCGTGGCGGCGCTCTGCATCAGCATCTTCCAGGGAATCCACCACAGCACAGCGGTAGCGATTGCCGATTTCCATGACACCTTCGCTATCTCCGCTGTGATTGCGCTGGCGGGAACGATGGTGCTGATGGGCGTGCCGCGGGATATCGGGAGTGAAATCAGCGGGCGGCGCTAAAGCAGGAAAATCGCGCTTCCGCGCGATTTTCCTCGTCTAAATTCTGTCGTAAAACTTCGCCTGCGCTACGGATGCTGGCGATCGAAGAAGCGCACGCTGACCTTCGTCACGCCGTAGCGCTCGACGCCCTCGGCGAACTTTGCGTAATGCGGCGTGGTGAGGTGATAGTCGAACGCGGCGCGGTCGTCGTAGACCTCGTAAAGCACAACCGTCTCCGGCGCCTCACCGGAAGTGCTCAAGTCGAACTGCCGGCAGCCGGGCTCATCTGCAACCGAACGATCAGCATCGTAACGGCATAAATCCAGGAACTCACTTCGATGCGTTGCGGGCACGTGGAACTCCGCAATCACAACGAAAGCCGTCTTTTTTTCACCCATGCTCTTTGCCTTTCTTCGTAAATCTCAGGTCTAGGGAATTAATTCTTAGGAATCCACCTACTGCGCAGCCGCTTTCCGCTTCGCCGCAAACTCAGCCGGCGTCGGAATCGGATCGACGATGCGGCCTTCGAATAAATCGTCGAAGAGCTTCACCATCTCATCCTTGATGAGTCCATTCGTCGCAAGCACCTCTTTGCTGTCGAGGCGGAAGGCGCCACCGGTAAAGCCGG
The DNA here is from genome assembly GCF_047605705.1 of Silvibacterium sp. Lineage (NCBI taxonomy): Bacteria > Pseudomonadati > Acidobacteriota > Terriglobia > Terriglobales > Acidobacteriaceae > Silvibacterium > Silvibacterium sp. The sequence continues at coordinate 50,685 of NZ_JASGFD010000028.1, forward strand.
ACATGGAGCCCCCGGCTTCGGTCACGAGCAGTGCGCCAGCGGAGGTGTCCCACGGGTTCAGGTTGAACTCCCAGAAGGCTTCGAGGCGGCCGCAGGCGACATAAGCGAGGTCGATGGCGGCCGAACCCGCACGGCGCACGCCATGCGAGCGCAGCGTGAACTCCTGGTAGAAGTGAATGTTTGGATTGTCGTGGCGCTTGCGGCTGGGAAAGCCTGTGGCAACCAGCGCTTCAGCGAGGTGCGGCGTGCGTGAGGCGTGGATCGGAGCGCCGTTGAGAAACGCGCCGTTGCCCTTTTCCGCCGTAAACAGTTCATCGCGGAGCGGATCGTAGATGATCGCGGCAACGATCTCGCCATCAGCCTCGGGCGCAAGCGATGCAGAGCGGCGCTCGAGCCCCATGGAGACACAGAAGACCGGGAAACCATGCGCGAAGTTCGTGGTGCCATCGAGCGGATCGATATACCAGCGGTATTCGTTCGTAAGCTGCGAGCGCGTCCCCTCTTCCCCGTAGACACCGTGATCCGGGAATATCTGGCCCAGGCGTTCGACGATCAGCTTCTCGCTGGCACGATCGGCCTCGGTGACGAGATCGACATCGCCCTTATACTCGGTCGCGACACCGCGGCGGTAGTACTCGCGCAGCAGCGCACCGGCCTCGCGTGCAATCGGAGTAGCCGAAGGAACGAAGAGAAAGTTCGTAGAAGCGGTCATGCTGAGGCCCCCTGGTTTGCAGCAGCTGAGTCTGTAACCGTAGCGGTTGCGTTTGCAGCCTTGCGGCGCGAAGCGCGGGGCCGGCCGGCAAGCTCGGTGATGGTGCGAATCTGTTGTTTGTAAATGAAGAGATTCGGCTTACCCTCGCGAGTGATGCGAATCATGCGGTCGTCGAAGTATTCAATCCATCCTGTGACCGACTCGCCATCGCGGAGCTTGACCGTGACGGGCACCTGGCGTTCGCTGAGGGAGCGGAGATAGAGAGCTTCCTGCCCGGTGGAACCGGAGGGTGGGGTCTTCTGTCGCTTGCGCGTCGCGCCGGTGTTAGCCATGAGGAGATTCTACCTAAGCCTATTAGCTGCAGCCGATCTTCCTGCGTCGCGTCGGCTGATCGAGCCCGGTGATCGCGATCCCTGCAGGAGCGGGCTGGCATTCGGGGCACCAGTAGGTGGAACGTGCTCCCATCCCTTGCCTGCGCATGAGAATGGGCGTGCCACATCGCCGGCAGGGGCGGCCACGACGGCCGTATACCCAGAGGCGGGCGCCAGGATCGGCATTCGATGTCGTTCTGCGCGCGCCTGTGTACGTCACAATGCCGTCACCGGAACCGTCGAGAACATTCGCCGCAAGCATCTTCTTTGCGGTATGCAGCAGGCAATCCACTTCAGAAGGCGTGAGCGAGCCGACGAGGCGGAAGGGGTTCACACCGCAGGCAAAGCAGATTTCGGACTTGAAGACATTCCCGATACCAGCCATCACCTGCTGGTTGAGTAGCACATTCGCGACTTCTTCGTCTGGACGAGCCAGAAGACGCGCCCCGGCTTCATCGGCAGCGAAGCCGGAGGTGAGAAGATCGGGACCGAGTTTCGGAATCGCGCTGTGGCGCTCGAGTGTGCGGGCGGTGTGAAACTTCGCCACCGGCACATCGAAAGCGACCGCCTCGTAGTTCGCGGTCGTGATTACGATGCGCATGTGCTGGCGCCCGCGCTTCCACCGCTCTCCTGCGCGATAGATATGCCAGCTGCCGTTCATTAGCATGTGCGTGACGAGAATGAGGTCGCCTGAGAAGTGGATAAGCAGCCACTTGCCGCGAGCTTCCACCCTCTCAATCACCCGCCCCGCCACCGGAGTATCGTCGTCGACCGAGACAAGCGGAGCATAGGCCGTCTCAAAGCGCGTAACAATCGCCCCTGCGAGAGCCTTGTTCAGCGCACGCGCCGAGCGAAAGATGGTATCGCCTTCAGGCATACGCTAAGCCTCCACCTGCACAGGAACTGGAGGAAGAATGCGGCGCACATGAAAGCCGTTGGGCGCAGGCGCAAAGCCTGCATCGGTGAGGAAGCGCGCAAGGAAGTGCTCATGCACCGGCTGGCCGTTAATGGTCGCAACCAGCAGACCGCTGAAATGGCTCGAAGCATCGTTCTGCATGGACGCCTGCGCCGAACGCGCGAGAAAGTGTGCGAGATCGCGCGCAGCAGCAGAACGATCCGGCTCGTCTGCAGGGAGAAATACCTGAATATTTACATTACCGCGGCGAAGATACGCGAGCAGTTCTCCATTGCGCAGAATGACCGAGGCACCGACGCTGCGGGTGAGCGAACGGGGCGATGCCTCTTCTTCCGCATCGGACACAGCTCCCGGCCTCAATCCGGGTTGAGGCCAGCGCAGAATCGCACCGTAAACACTGGCTGGATCGGTAGCCGCAAGTGAAAGCACCTCCGCTTTATCCGGCTGAGCGCGCAGAGAGCGAAGCAGATCGACTGCGGCTGGCAATGCGAACTGAGCCGCACCGAGACCCGCGATGAAGTAGCCGCGGCGCACACGCCCGGAGTCCTCAAGGACGCGAAGAACATCGTAAACCGCACTGAAACCGCCGGGGATATTCTCCTGCGCGAGGGTCTCGCGAGTGAGGATGCCATGACGATTCAACAATTGCAGGGCCAGCGCATGCGACCACGCCGTCTGCTGTGCAGGAGTTGTGCGGTCAGGCGAAGCGAGAAGAGCCCAGCGCCCCTGCGCGGAGGGCGGCGTCGTGCGGCGCGAGCGAAAGACAGGCACGTTGTGTTGGCGTTTTGCGGGGCGCGCCGATGAGGGTTTGGCGACATAGGCGCGCAGCGCATGCAGCGTGTCATTGGTGATGAGGCCGCGCCACACAAGGCTCCATAGCGCATCGAGCGTCTCACCGGGGTAGCCTCCGCCGATGGCGTCATGAAGCTGCGCAAAGAACATGGCACCGCCGCGCTGCAGCTGATCGAGAATCTTCTCTTCTTTCTCCGTGAGCGGATTCGTTTCGCGACCGGGGCGTGCAGGAAGCAGGTCCGGCAGGCGATCGGCTAAGTAAAGTGCGATGCGCCCGTCGTGCTCACCCAGCGGATCGAGACCGCACCACACAACCTCACCCGCAGCAATAAGCGTGTCGAGGTCGGACGACGAATACCTTGCGAGACGCGCCGGCAGAATCGACGACTCGAGAATGGAAGCAGGCAGCGGCGCACCCTGCAGATTTTCAATGGCGTCCAGGAGCGCATCGAGTCCCCGGCGCGGCTGCAGCACGCCTTGCCAATGCGTAGCAAATCGCGAAAGGAGATGCTGATCGACCGGCTCGATCTCTTTTCGTAACCGTGCCAGTGACTTTCTGCGAATCTGGCGCAGCACATCAAGGTCGCACCACTCGCGGTGAACCCCGCCGGGACGGAATCCGCCTTCGACAATACGGCTGTCGAGCACCAGCGCATGCAGAGCAGACTCCACAAGGCGCGCATCCAGCCCAAAGCGTGTTGCAACTTCCGGCAGGGTGAACGGCCCATGCGTGCGCGCATAGCGGCGGACGAGCTCGAGCACGGGCACGGCAACCGGCGCGAGCAGCGAGGCAGCGATGCCAGGCGGCAGTGGGATACCGAGCGCATCGCGATAGCGAGCAGCATCCTCGATGGCGATGAAACGCTTCTCGCCAGCGATTTTCACTTCGAGGATGCGGCGCGCCCGAAGCAGCCGATCCATACCCGATGCAAGATCAGGCGATGCGAGGCGTTCCGTGATCGCCTCACGCGTAAGATCGCCAAGGCGCAACAGCAGGTCATGGATGCCGTCTGCGTTGCGTACCACATAGGACTCTCCACGCAGCTGTAGCTGGCTTTCGACCTCTGCGATTGCATCGGCATCGAGCAACTCACGCAGGTCGGCATCTCCAAGGAGGTCGCGCAGCTGATCCTGATCGATGGAGAGCGCCTGCGCGCGCCTCTCGGCCAGCGGTGCATCCCCGTCATAGATGTAATTCGCCACATAGCTGAAGAGCAGCGACGACGCGAAGGGCGAAGGCGTGCGCGTATCGGCCACATGCACGCGAAGCTGGCGCTTCTCGATAGAACGCAGCACTTCGAGGAATGCAGGGATGTCGAAGACATCGCGCAGACACTCCCGGTACGCCTCAAGCAGCATGGGAAAAGAGGGATAGCGTGAGGCGACGGCGAGCAGGTCATACGCACGCTTGCGCTGCGCCCACAGCGGCGCACGGCCCTGGGCTCTCCTTCTCGGCAAAAGCAATGCGCGCGCCGAGGATTCGCGGAATTTCGCAGCGAAGAGTGCAGTCGCACCAAGCTGGCGCAGGACCAAGTCCGTTGCTTCCGCAGGATCGACCAGCAGAATGTCGGAGTCGGGCGCGGCATCGGTATCCGGAAAGCGAATCACGAAGCCGTCATCGGCCCACATCGTCTCGACATCGGGTCCACCGGCGGCATTGAGCCGCGCGTTGATGGCCATGGCCCACGGTGCATGAACACGCGCACCGAATGGGGTGAGCACGCAGACGCGCCAGTCGCCCAGCTCGTCGCGGGTGCGCTCGATGACGATGCTGCGGTCATCTGGAACCACCGTGGTTACAATTTCCTGGTCCGCGAGAAAGCGCAACAGATTTTCCGCCGCCTGTAGGTCAAGATCGTGCTCCCGCGTGAGCCGGCTGAGCGCGGCGTTGCGTGGCAACTCGCGCAGTTCGCGGACCAGCGCTCCGATGCGGCGACCGAACTCCAACGGCCGCCCGGCCTGGTCGCCATGCCAGAAAGGCATCTTTCCAGGCTCGCCCGGCGCGGGCGAAACCAGCACGCGGTCGTGCGTAATCTCGTCGATACGCCACGATGACGCACCGAGCACAAAGACCTCGCCGGTGCGGCTCTCGAACACCATCTCTTCATCCAGCTCGCCCACGCGAATCGGCTTCTCCGAACCGGAGAGGAAGACACCGTAGAGGCCACGGTCAGGAATCGTGCCGCCATTGAGAATGGCAAGGCTCTTCGCACCTTCACGCGGCGTAAGCGTGTTGGCGACGCGATCCCAGGTGATGCGCGGACGCAGCTCTGCGAATTCATCCGAGGGATAGCGGCCTGCGAGCAGATCCAACACGCCCTCGAATGACGCGCGCGTCAACGAAGCAAACGGCGCGGACGAGCGCATGAGCCGAAAGAGCGATTCGACATCGATCTCCGCCGGCGCGGGCGGCTGGCCTTTGCGCCGCGGCACAGCAAGCGCAGGCGGATGCGCAATGGTAGCGACGATCTGCTGCGCGAGCACATCGAGAGGATTGCGCAGATAGCGCGTAGACTCGACCAGCCCTTCATGCATCGCGCGCGTGACGGCGGCGCAGGCAATCAGATCCGCGCGGTACTTCGGAAAGATGATGCCGTCGCTCGCGGCTCCCACCTGATGGCCGGCGCGGCCAATGCGCTGCATGCCGCTGGCGACCGAGGGCGGCGCTTCAATCTGGATCACGAGATCGATCGCGCCCATGTCGATGCCGAGTTCGAGCGACGACGTGGCAACAAGCGCGCGGATGTTGCCCGCCTTCAGCTGCTCTTCAATCTCCGAACGCTGCGCGGCAGCGAGCGAGCCATGGTGTGCGCGCGCCAGCGGCTGAAAATGCTCTCCTGACTGCTCCGCGCGCTCCTGCGCAAGATCGTTCAACGCGCCCGCAAGCCGCTCGGCGGTGCGGCGGTTGTTCACAAAGATCAGCGTGGACTGCCGCTCGAGCACAATCTCAAGCAGGCGCGGATGAATGGCGCTCCAGATCGAAGTCCGCTTCGGCCCCTGCGACGCCGCGCCGCTCGGCAATTCCTCCATCTGGCCGAGCTTGGCCATGTCTTCCACGGGAACCTCGACGCGCAGCTCGAGGCGCTTAGGCTCGCTGGCATCGACGATGGTCACGGGCCGAAAGCGCTGTAACGGCTCGTCATCACTCACGATGGAAGACACCGAAGGCGCAGCATCCTCGCCTGCCGTGGAGATCTTCTTCGGCACATCGACCCCAGCCAGAAAATGCGCCACTTCTTCAAGCGGGCGTTGCGTGGCCGAGAGGCCAATACGCTGCACCGGCTTTGCTGTGATCGCTTCGAGGCGCTCTAGACTCAGCGCCAGGTGCGCGCCGCGTTTCGTGGGGACGAGCGCATGAATTTCATCGATGATGACAGTCTCGACCGTGCGCAGCTGCGCGGCGGACTCAGACGTCAGCAGCAGGTAGAGCGACTCCGGCGTGGTGATGAGGATGTCCGCCGGGTTGCGCCGGAAGCGCGCGCGCTCCTTCTGCGCCGTATCCCCGGTGCGGATGCTGATTTCTGGAACACGCGCGGGCACGTCCATGCGCCGAGCCATATTATCGATGCCTGCGAGCGGCGAACGCAGGTTGCGCTCGACATCGACGGCCAGCGCCTTGAGCGGGCTGATATAGATCACCCGGCAGCCCTGCGCCTCGTCCGGCTCACGCCGCATCATGAGCCGGTCAAGGCACCAGAGGAATGCGGTGAGCGTTTTGCCTGTGCCTGTGGGCGCAAGGATCAGCGTGCTCTCGCCTCGGGCGATAGCCGGCCAACCCAGGCGCTGCGGCCCGGTGGGATGATCGAAGACAGCGCGAAACCATGCAGCCGTGACCGGATGAAAGAGTGCTAGCGCAGCCTCGTTCTGCGCAGCAATCGCGGCCTCGTCGGCCGCCTCGCGCGAGCGCGGCAAGGCTTTCTTTTTCGAAGAGGAAGCGCCCTTGCCTGCCGTGGTGGATTTTTTCGATCTGGTTGCCATGCGCGAATCAGGAGTCCCTCACTTGGATGCCGGACCGGCCATCCAGGCTTTTCGTCTTCGATACGCTCTCCCTTTGACGCGGTCGAGAAGACAGGTTCATTTATTCACCACGGAATATCCCCGGATGCGCCTTGACGTACCGCACCAGCGCTTTGCTGATGGTGCGGTCATCGGCGACGGACGGGTGACCGGCGCATCCGCTCAAGGCAAGGTGCTTGAACTCCAGGAAGCCGATGTTCTGCTCGCCCGAGGCGCGCATACGATCGACGACGCGCTGCTCCTCTGCCGCGATCTCGCCGTCGGCCAGGTTCGTAGCCCACAGGATGAAGTATGCATGCGGGTTCCTCGCGCGCAAATCCTGCAGGAAACGCACGTAGGTCGCCTCGTAGTCGGCATGCAGCTCGTCGCGGCTCTTCCATTTCTCCCCCGCATGCAGAGCGGTCGAGAAGTCATTCGTACCCAGTGCGATCACGATCAGCTGCGGATTCCAGTCCGGCTCGTCCACCTTCTGCGCCTTGTCGAACAGCACATACGGATAGGCCTCAGGCAGAGTATCCGCGGGAAAGCCGCTGTAGTTGCGCACGATGCCACGGCCAGAGATAGCGTTCACCTCATAGTTCGCATGCAGGCGGGCAGCGGTGAGCGCGGCGAAAGTCTGGGTGTTGTCCGTCGTAGACCATATCTCCTCGTCGGAGCACTCACGCTTCGCCGAAGTGTTGCCAAAACCGACGGTATGCGAGTCGCCGATGAACTCAATCTGACGAGGAAGTACCACGACGACCAGCGGTTTTGCCCCTGCCGCGAGGGCGAATCCGCCGAAATGGTTCGGGTTGGACATGCTTTCCGTTGCGACGTAGATGCTGACGCGGTGTTTGCGGCCTGAGAGCCCTGTGACCTCGTAGACGCCGGGCTCGGGCTTGTCGAGCACGAGTGTGCGCTTGTCGACGACGACATGCAGAATCTCATGCGCAGCGCCTACGCGGAAATAGACCGCATCCCCCTGGAATGCCGCCTGATAGTACGCGCCCGGCCATTGCGACACGATGTCCTGCTTCGGAAAGCCGGGAAGATCCAGCCCGGCTGAGGCCTTGGCTTCAAACCGGCCATGGATGGACATGGGCAGCGTTTCGAGCGGAGGCGGCGTGGCGACCTTCACAACGTGCGGCGTCTCTCCCTGCGCCACGGCAGAACAAACGGCGGCCAGAAACGCCACCAGCACGAAAATCCATCCTCTATCTCGACGATTGCATCCGGGCATATTGCCCCCAAGTGTATCCGGAGAGCGCGGCAGGCACAGACCATTTGCGGAGGAGCCTGTGCTCCGTTAGCCTCGAAATACCATGCCTGCTCCATCTTTCTCTCTCGATCCGGCAACACGGGTACAGCTGCTGGCCGCGGCGCACGAGGCAGCGGAGCACGCCTACGCTCCATACTCGAAGTTTCGCGTAGGCGCGGCGCTGCTCTTCGAGGACGGCACGCTGGTAACGGGCTGCAACGTGGAGAATGTCTCCTTCGGCCTGACCAGCTGCGCCGAGCGCAACGCGCTGTTTCGCTCGGTGAGCGAGCGTGGCGCGGCGAAGAGGATCGTCGCCATCGCGGTGGCGAATCGAAATGAAGCCGCTTCCCCGCCGTGCGGGGCCTGCCGGCAGGTGATGGCGGAATTCGCCGCACCCGCCGCGGTGGTGCTCTTTCCCGGGGAGACGGAACGCGGCGTGGAAACCGTCGAGCGCCGGCTCGACGAGCTGCTGCCCTATGGCTTCCGCCTGAACGGCGTGGAACGACAACACGGAACGAGCGAGCGACCAGATGATCCACGCAATTGATGTGATCCGGAAGAAACGCGACGGCGCAGAACTGACCTCCGAAGAGATCCGCTTCGTGGCCGAAGGCGCGGCGCGGCAGACGATTCCCGAAGCCCAGCTGGCAGCCTGGCTGATGGCCGCATGGATTCGCGGGCTCTCGCGGCGCGAGGTCGCCGACCTGACTGCGGCCATGCGCTACTCAGGCGAGGTCTTCGAGCACGCCGGGCTGGGCAAGTCCACGGTCGACAAGCACTCGACCGGCGGCGTGGGCGACAAGACCTCCTTCCTCGTAGCGCCACTGGCCGCGGCCGCGGGCGTGGCCGTGCCCATGATCAGCGGCCGCGCGCTCGGGCACACCGGCGGCACGCTCGACAAGCTCGAAAGTATCCCCGGCTACCGCACGCAGCTCTCACTGGCCGAGGCCCGCGCGGTGATGGACCTCTGCGGGGCGACCATCATCGGGCAGACAAAGAACCTCGTACCCGCCGACCGCGTCCTCTATGACCTGCGCGACCGTACCGGCACGGTCGAGAGCCCGTGGCTGATCTGCGCTTCCATCATGAGCAAAAAGCTCGCCGCCGGGCTCAACGGGCTGGTGCTCGACGTGAAGACCGGCTCGGGCGCATTCCTCAAGGACCCGAAGCAGTCGCGCTTCCTCGCCGAACTAATGGTCGAGACCGGCGAACGCTCAGGCACGCGCACCGCCGCGATCATGACGTCGATGGATCAGCCGCTGGGACGCATGTCCGGCAACTGGATCGAGATATGGGAATCGGTCGAGCTGCTGCGCGGCGAACGGCATCCGCTGAGTGAAGACCTGCGTGAGCTGTCTCTGGTGCTGGCCGGCTGGATGATTCACCTGGGCGGCAAGGCGGCGACGCCCGGCGAAGGCCGCGCCATCGCCGAGACAAAGCTCGAAGACGGCAGCGGCCTGCGGATCTTCCGCGAGATGGTAGCCGCGCAGGGCGGCGACCTCCGTGCGCTCGACGAGCCGGAGAAGTTCCATCAGCCGAAGTTCCGGCGCAGTTTTGTAGCCGGGAAAGCCGGGTATTTCGCCTCCTGCGAGTGCGAACTGGTGGGCTGGGCTGTGCAGCGCCTGGGCGCCGGGCGCGAAAAGGCAGGCGAGCCGGTGGCGGCGCATGCCGGCCTCGAAATAAAGATCAAGCTGGGAGACCGCGTGGAACGCGGGCAGGTGCTGGCGGAGCTCTTTACGGAGGAAGAATCCCGTTTTGCCGAGCCCGAAGCGCTGCTGCGGCGGGCGCTGGTCATCGGAAACGAGGCCGTGACGCCGCCTGCGCTGATCGGAGAGATCATCACAGCTTGAAAGCTGGCAGCGCAGTTACCAACGATCAGTTTGAGGATGTGGCACCGACCGATAGGATGAGAGGGATAAAGGAGAGACATTGATTCGATTCACCGGGGTGCTGGGCCTGCTGACCATGCTGACGCTGGCATGGATTTTTTCGACGAACCGGCGGGCAATCCGGTGGCGGACCGTCATCTGGGGCCTGAGCCTCCAGATCGTCTTCGCCTTTCTCGTGCTCAAGTGGACGGTCGGTCAGAAGATCCTGGCCACGGTCGGCGCGGCCATCACCCACATGCTGGCCTACTCCTTCGCCGGCTCGGAGATGGTCTTCGGCGAGCTGGGCAAGCAGCACTCCTCGCTGGGCATGATCTTTGCCTTCCAGGTCCTGCCGACGATCATCTTCATCTCCGCCCTGTTCTCGGTGCTCTATCACATCGGCGTGATGCAGCTGGTCATCCGTGTCTTCGCCCGGCTCATGCTGTGGACCATGCGCGTCTCCGGCGCGGAGAGCCTGAACGTGGCGGCCAGCATCTTCATGGGGCAGACCGAGGCGCCGCTGACCATCCGGCCGTTTATCCCCAACGCCACGCGCTCCGAGCTGATGACGATCATGACCAGCGGCATGGCGCACGTCTCGGGCGGCATCATGGCGGCCTACATCCTCTATGGCATTGAGGCGCAGCACCTGCTGGCGGCGGTCATCATGACCGCGCCCGGCACCATCCTCATTTCGAAGATGCTGGTGCCGGAGACAGAAACGCCCGCGACCGAAGGCGTGGTCACCATGCCCAAAGAGGAAGAGCACAAGGACGAGAACCTGCTGGGCGCGATCGCGCGCGGCACCATCGACGGCGGCAAGCTGGCCTTCAACGTGGCCATCATGCTCATCTCATTCCTCGCGCTCATCCACCTGCTCAATGGCATCCTGGGCGGCATTCACGACTGGCTGGCCGTGCGGCATTTCGCCTGGTTCCCGTCGAGCCTCGACTCGATCCTCGGCGTACTCTTTTCGCCCATCGCGTGGCTCATCGGCATCCCCTGGCACGAGACGCGGATCGTCGGCAACCTGCTGGGCACGCGCATGGTCATCAATGAAGTAGTGGCCTACTCGCTGCTGGGCGCGCAGAAGGCGGCACTCGACTTCCGCTCCTTCACCATCGCCACCTTCGCGCTGTGCGGCTTTGCCAACCTCAGCTCCATCGGCATCCAGATCGGCGGCATCGGCGCGCTTGCGCCCAGCCGCCGGAACGACCTGGCCAAGCTCGGCCTGCGCGCCATGCTGGCCGGAACCATGGCCAATCTCATGTCTGCCTCGATTGTTGGAATCATGCTCAAATAGAAGAAACACCACAGGAAAGCGCTAGCCCTCCCCATGCCCCTCACGTCGATCCTCACCCCTACGCTCTATGAGCGTGCGTCAGAAGCTGTGAAGTTTCTGCAATCGCGTACAAAACACACGCCCCTCATCGGGCTGGTTCTGGGCTCCGGGCTCGGAGGCTTCGCCTCCGCGATTCAAGACGCTGTGGTGGTGCCGTACAACGAGATTCCGCACTTCCCGCAATCGACGGTACAGGGTCATAGCGGAAAGCTGGTCGTGGGTCTTCTCGGCGAGACGCCGATCGCGGTGATGCAGGGACGCGTCCACGGCTATGAAGGCTATTCCGCCGGCGAATCGACCTTTCCGGTGCGCGTGCTCGGTCTGCTGGGCATCAAGGCGCTTACGCTGACGAACGCTGCTGGCGGTATCCGCCATAACTACGCGCAGGGTGACCTGGTGCTGCTCTCCGACCACATCAACCTGACAGGTGTGAGCCCGCTTACCGGTCCCAATGACGAGCGGCTGGGCCAGCGCTTCTTTGATATGACCGAGGCCTACTCGCGCCGCCTGCGCCAGCTGGCGCACACCGCCGCGAACGAGAACGGTGTCGCCCTGCAGGAAGGCGTCTACATCGGCGTCCCCGGGCCGAGCTTCGAAACGCCCGCCGAGATTCGCGCCTTCCGCACCCTGGGCGCGGACCTCGTCGGCATGTCGACGGTGCTCGAGACCATCGCGGCACGGCACATGGGCATGGAGGTACTGGGAATTTCGTGCGTGACGAACATGGCAGCCGGCATCCAGGCCGAGCCGCTGAATCACGAGGAAGTGATGGAAACCGGTAAACGCGTGGAAGGACAGCTGGCAGCGATTCTGAAAACCGTGCTGCCAGAGATCGCGAAGCTGGTGCTGGCAGGAGGCGGAAAGGCGTAGTGAAGCAACCGGTTGTGCTGGGAATTGCGGGCTGTTCGGGCTCGGGAAAAACGACGCTGGCCGAAGAGCTGGCGCGAGAGCTGGAAGGCACGCACTTCCATTTGGATCATTACTATCGCGACCTCTCGCACATGAGCTACGAGGAGCGATGTCAACAGAACTTCGATGATCCCGCGATCATCGAAAGCGAACTTCTCATCCGCGACGTAGGGCGCATGGCCGCGGGTGAGACCATCTGGCATCCGCAATACGATTTCGCCTCACACACCCGCAAAAAGAACGCCATCACGCGGATGGAGCCGGGTCATCTCCTGATCATCGACGGCATCTTCGCGCTGCACTATCCCGGCCTGCGCAAGTTTTACGACCTGGGCATTTACGTCGACACACCGGATGAGGTCTGCTACGACCGGCGTCTGCGCCGCGATATCCGCGACCGCGGACGGACGGAGGAGTCCGTTGCCCAGCATTACGCGGAAACCGTGCGCCCGATGGCCGAAAAATACGTCCGCCCCTCCGCGCAGTATGCGGATATCGTGATGGACGGCACCGAATCGCTCGACTGGGCGATTGAAGGCCTGATGAATGAGCTCAAGCAGCGCGGACTGCTGCAAAAAATCATGGGTCCGGTAAGCAAGTAACAGAGACAGAACAAATAGAAGGACGATTCGAGATGAAGGCAGTGCGGCGCGGCAATCAGACAGAGACGAAACGGCGTTGGCAGGCAGCAAAGACATGCGCAGGCATGCTGACCGCAGCCGCGCTGGCAATGGGCGGACACGCCGCCATGGCGCAGAACTTCTCTGACGTGAAGCCGGCCCCGCAGCAGCTTCAATGGCAGGATCTCCAGTTCGGCGTCATCATCCACTTCGGCACCAACACCTTTCTCGATCGCGAATGGGGCGACGGCACGGCCAGCCCGCAGACCTTCAACCCGAAGCACTTCGATCCCGACCAGTGGATGAAGGCCATCAAGGCCTCGGGCGCGAAGTATGTGGTGATGGTCGCCAAGCATCATGACGGCTTCTGCCTGTGGCCCACCGAGCAGACCGACTACAGCATCAAGGCCAGCCCCTTCATGGACGGCAAGGGCGACATCGTTGGCGCAGTGGCCAAGGCCGCGCGCGCGAACGGCCTGGGCTTCGGCATCTATCTCTCGCCGTGGGACCGCCACGACCCCCGCTACAAGGACAAGGACACCACCGAGTACGACAAGTACTACCAGTCCGAGCTCGAAGAGTTGGTGACCAAGTACGGCGATCTGACCGAATTCTGGCTTGACGGCGCAGGCAGCGGCGGCCACGTCTATAACTTCCCCAAGATCATCGAAACGCTGCGCACCTACCAGCCGAACACCGTCGTCTTCGCCGATACCGCACTCTTTGAGTACGGTGACGCACGCTGGGTCGGCACCGAGTCCGGCTTCATCGACTACGAGAACTGGAACGTCATCGATCGCCACGGCTATCTGCGCTGGCGCCCCATCGAAGCCGACACCCCGCTGCACAAGCTGCAGTGGTTCTGGCACCCGAACAGCGATGAGACACTCCGCAGCCTCGATGACCTCGTGAACAGCTGGGAGAACTCCGTGGGACACGGCGGCCAGTGGATGCTCGGTGTCGCACCGAACAAAGACGGGCTGCTGCCCGAGGCCGATGTAAAGCGCCTGAAGGAGCTGGGCGACACGCTGCGCGCCCGCTATTCGAACAACCTCGCCGAGCGTCATCAGCCTGTCGACGCGAACACCGCCAAAGCGCTCGACGGCGACCGGGACACCTTCTGGTCTGCACCCGAAGGTTCACGCTCGGCCACGCTCGAAGTACGCTTCGCGCATCCCGAAACCATCGATCACGCGCTCACCATGGAATGGCTCAACGATGGCCAGCTCATCCAGCAGTACAAGATCGAAGCGTGGAAGGATGGCAAGTGGGTTCCCGTCGTCTCGGACTATGCCATCGGCCATATGAAGATCGATCGCTTCCCTGCCGTCACCACCGACCGCGTGCGGCTGAACATCGTCGCCAGCGCAGGACAGGCACGCATCCGCGAGTTCCAGCTCTTCAGGATCGATGGAGCGGAAACACAGACAGCAATGAAGTAAATCGCTGACTATAATTCGAATCGACACAAAGGAGGCCCATCCCAGGCCTCCTTCTCATTTAGAAAATCGGAACCACAGGAAGATTCGGCATGGCCCTGAAACAGCACGACCGCGCGAAGCGCATCCTGCACCTGCTTCTGGAAAAAGGCAAAGGCAGCGTGGATGAGCTTGCAGCCGCGGTGAACGCTTCCCCTGCAAGCATCCGGCGCGACCTTATCGAACTCGAACAGCGTGGGCTGATCAACCGCACGCACGGCGGCGCGGAGGTGCCCGGCCAGACCTCCTACAAGCCCTTCCGCTTCGACGCCGCATTCTCGCTGCGCGAAGAGCGCTTCGCCGACGAGAAGCGCCGCATCGCGCTGGCAGCGGCAGAGATGGTCGTCGAAAACGACACCATCGCACTCTCGCCGGGCACCACGACCACGCAGATCGCCCGCAGCCTTCGCCATCGCGAAGGCATTCACATCGTAACCAGCGCCATCAACATCGGCATGGAACTATCCAGCCAGCCGAATATGAAGGTCACAGTAACAGGCGGCATCATTCGCTGGCCGGGCTCGTTCTCGCTTGTGGGCGCAACCGCCTATGAGGCGCTGCAACGGCTCTTCTTCGACAAGGTCTTCATGGGCGGGACCGGCATCCATCCCGAGCACGGTCTGACGGTGATCGAGTCGGACGAGGCGCTGATTCTTTCGGAGATGGTGAAACACGGCAAGCAGGTCATTGCGGTGGCCGACTCGAGCAAACTTGGCATGGTAAGTACCTCGCAGGTTTGCCCGCCGCAGCTGATCCACACCATCGTGACCGACGACGGCGTGACCGCGGAGACCGTGGAAGCCTTCGCCCGCGTGAATGTGCGCGTCGTAGCGGTGTAGCCGAGGGGTAGGGGCACGACAACACTGTCATTCCGACCGAAGCGAAGCCCGAAGGGCGAAGCGAAGTGGAGGAACCTGCAGTTTCTTTCACATCGCAAGCAAAAAGAGCCTCCGATGACAGCATCGGAGGCTCTTCTCTTTGCGCAATAAGCATCAGAGCTGCATGCGGACCTTCCATCGCGTGAGCAGCGCCGACAGCGCCAGGATGAACGCCGTAAAGATCGCCGACTTCACCGCACCCACAGCGCCGTAGCTCCAATGCGTCTCGAAGAACAGGAACCCGGTCGACGTAACGATGTAGAAGTAAAGGTCGGGCAGCAGGTACGTCATCAGCGTGTTCGATCCCGCAGGATGCGCAAAGGCCGCCCAGCGCGAATGCTTGCGCACATCGCACACATAGTGCAGCAGAGCGAAGGCCAGCGTCGCTGCACCCACGGACACCAGCACCCACGTCGGCGTAGCGCGAATCTTCGAGATGCCAAGAGGTGCCGCAAGCCATCCCGCAGCCAGCGTCAACACGCCAAAGACCACGGCCATTAAAGTCTTCTGGCGGTGATTCTGCCAGCGATGCTGACCGAGAAATAGATTCGAGATCACGATGCCACCGAAGACCAGCGCCACGAAGGCTCCGTTGATAAATGGAAATTGATACCACGGCAGATGGTCGGGAAAGGCGATCCACTTCGCCGCCGAAATGCAGTTGAAGCCTATCACCGCGACGAACCACGCCAGCGGAGCCCACAGCCACTTCCGCGTGGGGATGTAGAGCAGGCACACCGCGAAATACGTGTAACCAATGATGCCGAGAATCTCCGGATAGGAGAAGTCGAGCCACGCTGCGTGTGTCACGCCATCCGCGCCATGCACTTCCCTACGAAAGATCGCGTACATCCCCACCAGCAGCGCAAGGCCGGCGAACTTCAATCCTTGAACCAGCGATGACTTCTTATCGAGACCCGAGTAGACATTCAGAAACAGGATGCCGCCCAAAAGCGCAAGCAAACCCCACGCGCTCGGGTTCAGATGCATCAGCGCGCGGCTGCCTCCTTCGGCATTCGCAAGGATGAGGCCCAGCACGATGAGGCTGAGCGAGCGCAGCAGGATATGCAGCCAAAGAGCCGGGATCGATGGGTTCTTCTTCAACCGCGCACGGATCGCCAGCGGCAGCGAGAGCCCGACGATGAAGAGGAAGAACGGAAAGACCATGTCCACGTAGGTCATCGCGTTCACCTGCGCGGGCTCGTGCCGGCTCCATTGCGGAATGCCGCGCATCTCGGAGACTTCATTCACGAAGATCATCACCGTCATGGTGAGACCGCGAAAGATGTCGATAGAGACGATGCGCGACGGCGCGGTGGTTGTGCTGGATGTGGTCTGCGTGGGCAGAGCAGAAGCGTGTGTGCTCATCGGGAGCCTTCGTGCATGGAGTGGTCAACCGTGTTCAGAAGCGTGTGCGCGGGGTCGCTCTCATAGTCCCAGAACATGACTCCGCCAAGATGATGATCAAGCGCGAACTTGCACTTGAGCGCCAGCGATTCCGGATCCTCGTAGGAAACAAAGATGCGCTTGTCGCTGCTATACAGATATGGCGCCGAAGCTTTCGCGTCCCAGTAGCGCGTATAGTCTTTGCCGATCATGCTGGAGACGATATTGCCGTAGCTCGCGTAGAGATTCGGCACAGCTTTGCCTGGCTGGTAAAGACCATGATCCTTGTCGGCAACTCCACCCCACGCATGCCCATAGAACGGCAGCCCAAGCACGATCTTCTCCGCAGGCACGCCCGCGTGTTCATACAGATCGACCGAGTGCGAAGCCGATATCTTCTTCGGGTCGGCAGGATTAGTGTTGAGCGGCGCATGATGGCCAGTGATAGGACCATCGCCCGGCTCGTAGTAGTCGTAAGCCATCAGGTTCACCGTGTCCACGTACTTCTGCACCTCGGCCATCTGCGTGTGGTCGATGAAGTCCTGCTCTCCCCCCACCGCGATCGAGAGATAAAGCCGCCGCTTCAGCTTCTTCTGCTCAAGATCAAAACGTTCGCGTAATTCTTTGAGCAGAAGCGTGTAATTCTGCGTATCCGCCGGGCGAAAGTGCTTTGTCGAGCCCTCCATCGCCGGATATTCCCAGTCGATATCGAGCCCATCGAGGTCATATTTCGCCAGAAACTCAACCACGCTCTCGATGAACCCCGCGCGACTTTCCTGCGTCAGCGCCATGTCCGAGAAGCCGCCCGACCAGCCCCATCCGCCAACGGAAGCAAGAACAGTAAGCGCAGGGTTCTGCTTCCTGAGTCCGGTGAGCACCGCAAAGTTGCCCGCGTCGCCCGGCTCTCCGAGCACCATGCGATTGCCCTTGATATTCGTAAAGGCAAAATTGATGCGGGTCATCGCCGTCGGCGAGATATCGCCCGGCTGGATTCGCTGTTCCTGCGGGAAGACGTAACCAATCACCTGGGTCGTGCTTTGCGGCCCTTCCGCCACAGCAAAAGGAACAAGCCCGATGGCGAGAACGGCAAGCGATACGATGCGCTGAAACACAACTGCCTCCGAAAAGCGACGTGCTGCCACTATAACGGGCCGAAGCGCGGCTTCCTATCGCGGTTCTACAATGCGAAAAACAATCGATGCGCGAGGAACGAGCTTGAAGGCAGGCATGAGGCGGCAGAAGTGGGCAACAGCAGCATTGGTATGCGGACTGGGCATCATGACGCAGGGTGCGCAGGCACAGGCTCCGCTGCGCGTGCTGGTGGATCAGGTAGGCTACGAGCCCGGCGCAACGAAGATCGCCCTGATCCGGGGCACAGCGGACGATCACCCCGCACGCTTCGTGCTGAAAGAGATCTCGACCGGCAAAACGGTCCTTGAAGGCGCCGTCTCGCCCGCGGGAACCGTCGACAAATGGGGTGGAACCTACTGGACGGCCGACTTTTCTGCCCTGCATGACAAGGGCGAATACGAGCTCGAAGTGGGCAACACACACTCCAGCATCTTCACCATCGAGCCAGACATCCTCGAGAAAGAGACGCTCTCGAATGTCCTCTACTACTTCAAAGGGCAGCGCTCCAGCGGCCTGAATGACGCGGCCGACCGCCATCTCAAAGATCCGTACGGACCGGGCACCATCGATGGGCACGGCGGCTGGTATGACGCGACCGGCGACTACGGCATCCATCTCTCGCACCAGAACCCGACCTCGTACTTCAATCCGCAGCAGGTGCCGCTGGTAGCGTGGAGCGTGCTTGCCAGCTATCGCACGCTCGAAGCACGCAACGCAGCCGCGCATGGAGAGGATAACTATTCCGAGATCGACCGCCGCCTGCTCGACGAAGGCCTCTTCGGCGCCGACTTCCTTGTGCGCATGAAGCGCCCCGGCGGCTCGTTCTACGAGACCATCTCCGCGCCCGGCGCGAAGAAGCTGGCAGAAGACCGCGCCATCGGCAATCCCAACTGGAAGACACAGATCAAGAAGACGACCGCCGACTCCACCGAGCACATCGGCACGGTCGCAGGCCCGCACGCCTACGAGGCGAGCTTCCGCGCCGGAGGCGGCATGGCCATCGCCGCGCTCGCGCTCGCCAGCACCATGCCCGCCGATGGAGACTTCCCCCGCGCGACCTATCTCAAGACCGCGGAAGAGGCCTTCGACTTCCTCGCCGCGCACAATCGCGAGCTGCTGAATGACGGCACCGAGAACATCCTCGACGACTACTGCGCCCTGCTCGCTGCCACCGACCTCTATCAGGCCTCGCACGATGCGAAATACAAGACTGCAGCCGATGCCCGCGCCACCAGCCTGATGAGCCGGCTCGTCTCGAACGGCAGATACCACGGCTACTGGCGGGCCGATGGCGGCACGCGGCCCTTCTTCCATCCCGCCGACGCGGGCCTGCCCGTGGTCAGCCTCGTCGAGTACGCGCAGATCGCCGACACTCCCACGCAGGCGAAGGTGCGCGACGCGGTCAAGCGCTCCCTCGCCTTCGAGCTAAACATAACCGCCGAGGAGAACAATCCCTTCGGCTACGCGCGCCAGCTCGTCCGCATGGGCGACGGCACGGTGCGGACAGCCTTCTTCTTTCCGCATGACACCGAGGCCGCGCCGTGGTGGCAGGGCGAAGATGCCCGCCTCGCCTCGCTGGCCGCCGCCGCCCGCCTCGCGGCTCCGCTCTTTGCCGACGACACCGCCTTCCACGCGAAGCTCGAGGATTACGCGTGGAACCAGCTGCATTGGATTCTGGGCAGAAATCCCTACGACGTGAGTCTGCTCGAAGGCAGCGGCCACGGCGACCAGGCCTACATGTTCTTCAAGTCCTGGAAATACCGCAACGCGCCCGGCGGCATCGTCAACGGCATTACCGCCGCCGAGGACAACGAGGACGGCATCGCCTTCAACCAGGGCTTCGCCGTCACCGGCAAGGACGAGGACTGGCGCTGGACCGAGCAGTGGCTCCCGCACGACGCCTGGTACCTCTATGCCGTGAGCCTGCCGCACTGAATACGTGCGGAAACCGGCTGCGAGGCTCTATCATGCTTGCAGCGCGCACATGTATAGACAGGACCGGTGTCGCCATCGGATTTTCCGCGGCCCGGGGCTGCGGCAGTGCGCTCTGACGGCTTCACAAAACAAGAATCTACCGACAAAGATCAGAGGCGAATGGCTCAGTCACGCACCGGCAATGGCAGCGCAGCGGCTTCCGCGGCGAATTACAAACGGCAGAACACGCTTCTGCTCTTCGTGGCGGGACTCGGCGGCCTGCTCTACGGCGTCGATGTAGGCCTCATCGGCGGAGCGCTGCCTTATCTGGAAGCGACCTCCGGCCTGAGCGCCGGGCAGCTTTCGGTCATCGTCGCCGCCGTGCTCATGGGCTCGGTCTTCTCGACGCTCTTCGCCGGCATCCTGGCCGACTGGTTGGGCCGCAAGAAGCTGATGATCCTGAGCGGCATCCTCTTCGTGCTCAGCATCCCGGTCATCGCGCTCGCGCACGGCTATGAGCCGCTCTTCCTCGGACGATTGCTGCAGGGCGTCAGCGGCGGCCTCATCGGCGTAGTCGTGCCCCTCTATCTCGCGGAATGCCTTGGCTCCAAGGTGCGCGGCAAGGGCACCGGCATCTTCCAGTGGCTGCTTACGCTCGGCATCTTCGCGGCAGCGCTCATCGGCATTTACTTCAGCTACCGCGTGCAGGCGATGGCGCAGACCGCAGGCGCGGACGCGCTCTTCCACTTCAAGGACATGGCATGGCGCGAGATCTTCTGGGTCTCCATGCCTCCGGGCCTGCTCTTCATCCTCGGCGCGCTGACCGTGCCCGAGTCGCCGCGCTGGCTCTTCCGCCGTGGGCAGGTAGAGAAGGCACGCGCCTCGCTCGAACGCTCGCGTACGCCCGAGCAGGCTGAGCACGAGCTGCGCGAAATGGCCGAGACGCAGAAGACCGCGGCCACCGGCAAGAGCACCGGCGTAAAGGACGCGCTGCTGCAGCGCAAGTACATCGTGCCCTTCATCCTGGCCTGCGTCATCCTGGCCTGCAACACCGCCACCGGCATCAACTCGGTCATTGGCTACAACGCCAGCATCCTGATGCAGAGCGGCCTCAGCGACCTGCAGGCGCACTGGGGCTACGTCCTCTTCACCCTGGTCAACTTCCTGTCCACCATCGTCGGCATGCAGCTGGTGGATAAGAAGGGCCGCCGCTTCCTGCTGAAGATGGGCACCACCGGCCTCGTCACCACCCTGATCATCACCGCCGTCATGTTCCTCCGCATGGAGAAGCAGAACGTGGACGTCGCCTCCTCGGTGCAGGCGCTGGTCAC
>NZ_JASGFD010000029.1:0-68949 GCF_047605705.1 Silvibacterium sp.
TCGCGTCTTTTCCGTCCTGCCGATCGGCGGGCTTGCGCATATTCGATGCGTTCATATTGGTCGTCGAGAGCATCGAGATGTCCGCGCCGAGATCGAGGCAGTTCTGCAGCAGCGGCGTCAGAAAGGTGTTGTCGACCGCGAGCAGGATGTTCTGGTGCGAGTGCGCGAGGTCGGCGATGGCGCGGATGTCGGTAAGGCGCAGCGTGGGGTTCGCCGGCGTCTCGATGAAGATGAGCCGGGTATTCGGCCGGATCGCACGCTCTGTCGCCTCGACCGAAGCGGTATCGACGAAGCTGAACTCCACGCCGAAGTGCGTGAGCACCTGGTGGAAGAGGCGCGCCGTGCCGCCGTAGATCACCTCGGAGAGGATGACATGGTCGCCCGCATGCAGCAGGCCCATACACAGCGTGGTGATGGCCGACATACCGGAGCGGAAGCACAGCGCCTGCGCCGTGCCCTCGATGGCCGCGATCGCCTGCTCCAGCGCGTTGACCGTCGGGTTCGCGCCGCGCGTATAGCCGTATCCCTTGGTGACGCCGACGCTCTCGTGGATGTAGGTCGCCGTCTGGTGAATCGGGAAGAGGATCGAATTCGACTGCTTTTCGTAGCTGCGATTCGAGTGAATGACGAGCGTAGAGGGATCAAATTCCGGTCGGTCTTGCACGCATGCTCCTTGGGATCTCATCGCTCCTTCGGAAAGCCCGGGGACCAACATGACCCATCCCCTCCAGAATACAATGCAGGTCCATCCGGAAGCTCGTCCCGAGGCCCGTCAGGGCGCTTCCGGCAGGGTGCTGGAAGCGGGTCTCGGGCGTATCGAACGAAAGCTCTATGGGATAGCAGAATGGAGCGCAATCCGGTCGAAAGGACTGGCGTAATTGCCTGGCTTTTAGCGCGTAACCGCGTCAAAGGGCAGGAAGACGCTGAAGACGGTTCCGTGGCGTTCGGGCGCGGGGCTGGTGCGCAGCCGGATGGTGCCCCCATGCCGGTCGACGATATCCTTGCTGACCCACAGACCCAGGCCGGTTCCATGCGTGGCCTTGGTCGTGAAAAATGGCTCGAAGATACGCTTGAGGGCGTCGGCGGAAATGCCCGGTCCGATATCCGCGACCGTGAAGACGATGCCCCGCGAGCCGCTGGGCCAGTGCGTGCTTTCGCGTGTCCGGATGGTCAGCGTACCGGGATGCGAGTTCATCGCGTCGAGCGAGTTGGCGATCAGGTTCGCGAGCACCTGGCGAATCTCGCCATCGAAGCACCGCAGGGGGCGTCGCGCACGGAGGCGGGTAGAGACCTGTACGGGGGAGTTGCGAAGACGCCCGACGTACACATTCAGCACTTCCTCGACCAGCGCCGAGGCATCGATCTCTTGCGGACTGCTCGACTGGCGATGGAAGCGGAGCGTTTGCGCCGTGATCGCGGAGACCCTGCGCAGCTCCGCCTCGGCGGTATCGAGGTAGCCCCGGACCTCCTCCAGGTCGCCGCTCGAGCGGGCGAGGTAGAGCAGGTTCGTCACTGATTCGAGAGGGTTGTTGATCTCATGCGCGATGGAGGCCGCGAGCCGTCCGGCCGCCGCCAGCTTCTCTGTCTGGATGAGCGCCTTTTCGGCCTTCTTCTGCTGCGTAACCTCCTGGGACGCGGCGGTGATGCCCTGGATTCTGCCGTCGGGACCATAGACAGGAAAGTAGCTGACGGCCCAGTAGCGATAGTCGGAGGGATCGGTGACGAGCGTGCCTTCGAGGGGGAAGTTGATCACCGGCTCGCCCTGCACCACCTGGTCGAAGAGCTCGCGAAGGCCGGGGATCGGCGCCATCTGGGTGAGGGTTTTACCCACCACCTGTTCCGGCTTGAGTCCGAAGAACGCCGCCTGCCGCTCGTTCAGGCGGAGATAGTGGTAATCGTTCAGGTCGAAGTATGCGAGGCCGATGGGCGCGGTGTCATAGATGGTCTTCAGTTCGGCGTGCTGGCGCTCGCTTTCCGCCGACTTGCGCCGCAGCTCCTCGCGATCGGCCTCGAGTGCTCGCACCACGCGTCCCCGCTCCATCGACTCCCAGCAGCGTGCGGCCACCGAGGCGACCAGCGCCACTTCCTGCGGATGCCACTGCCGCGGCTCGCGGGTATGGATGGCGAGGATGGCCCTGAGCCGGTCGTCCTTCATGAGCGGATAGGAGATGGTCGCCTGCACGCCCGCGGCGCGAAAGGTAGCAATGCCCGCGGCGCACTGCGGATCGGCCTCGGCATCCTCCACGATGAAAGGGTGGCCCGTGGTCAGCAGGTCGTAGGCGGAGCTGGAGAACTGGTGCAGCGTGTACTCGCCGACCATGGACGGCAATCCATCGGTGAAGTTGCCGATGACGGCGAGGTGGTCCTGGTCATGATCGACCTCGGCGTAGGCGCAGCGATTCACCTTCAGGTAGCGGCCCAGGAGGCTGGCGGCTCGATGCGTAATCTCTACCGGGTCGGTGGCTGCGCGCGTGGCGGCATCGATCTCTGCGAGAAGATTTTCACGCGCCTGCAGGTGTTTCAGTTCGAGCTGGAGATGGAGAAAGCGCG
This sequence comes from Silvibacterium sp., assembly GCF_047605705.1. Classification (NCBI taxonomy): domain Bacteria; kingdom Pseudomonadati; phylum Acidobacteriota; class Terriglobia; order Terriglobales; family Acidobacteriaceae; genus Silvibacterium; species Silvibacterium sp. The sequence goes on from NZ_JASGFD010000029.1 coordinate 2,551, forward strand.
GGTCGGTGTCGAGATTGGACTGAGGATCGGAGTAAGGTTCAGGGGCCGCGGGCATAACAGTCTCTTTAGTTGCAGAATCACTGCTATCTCGTTGGATCGCCTCAGGTTGCAGGGGTTGGATATCCCGAAATTCCTCCGCCCCTGACCGCTCCATGAGCCGTTCCGTAGCTGAGTATATACAGGAGTCGCGGCACCCTGATCGCGGTGAAGTTATCGGCTCTGCAGCGGCTTTGAGACCGACTCCAGCGACCGGCCCGCCGCCTCCACGCCGAAAGCGATCTCACAGATAGCCGCGCCGAACATCAGCACCGCGCCCAATCCGTAGCCGAGCGCCACCGGCAGGCGCGAATGCGTCTCGATCAGCGCGCCGAAGAGCACCGGCGCTCCCACGCCCCCGGCCAGCGTGCCCAGCGCATAGAACACGGCGATGGCGAAGGCGCGCAGCTCCAGAGGAAATATCTCGCTCACCGTCAGGTATGCCGCGCTCGCCGCCGACGAGGCAATGAAGAAGATCAGCGTGAAGCCGATGCCGACGCCCCGCATGCCGAGCGATCCGGTCGCGAAAGGAATTGCGGTGCCTGCCAGCAGCAGCCCCGCGAGCCCGTAGGTGATCGCGATCATCTTCTTGCGGCCCACCGTATCGAAGAGCCGTCCGATGGTGACCGGCCCGAGAAAGCTGGCGATGGCAAACGGCAGCAGGCGCTTCGGAATATCGCTGTCGCTCACCTGGAAGAAGGTTTTCGCGACCAGACCGTAGCTGAAGAAGATCGCGTTAAAGAAGAAGGCCTGCGCCACCATCAGCACCAGCCCCAGCACACTGCGGATGCGATTCTCCCCGAGCATGTTGCCGAAGATCGCCTTCCACGGGGTGTGGTCGCGCACGGCGATCTTCAGCGATTCGCCCTCGGGCTTCGGCAGCCTGCCTGCATCGCCATGCGAGGCGGCTGCTTCGATCTGCTCCACCACCGCTCGCGCCTGCTCTTCGCGCCCGCGCAGCATCAGCCAGCGCGGACTCTCCGGAACCGACAGCCGCAGCAGGAAGATCACCACGCCCAGCACGCCTCCCACGCCGAAGGCATAGCGCCAGCCATGGTCGCCCAGCGCCGGATGCTGCCCGCCCAGCAGATAGATCGCAACCAACCCACCGACGGTGCCGCCGATCCAGAAGGTGCCGTTCACAATCAGATCGACGGTGCCGCGTATCCGGCCGGGGATCAGTTCATCCACCGCCGAGTTGATTGCCGCATACTCGCCGCCGATGCCGACGCCGGTCACAAAACGAAAGAGCGCAAAGGAGAAGAAGCTCCATGAGAACGCACTGCACAGCGTCGCCAGCGAGTATGTGGCCACGGTGACGAGAAACAGCTTGCGCCGCCCGAGGCGGTCCGTGAGCCAGCCGAAGAGCAGCGCGCCGAAGACGGCGCCGGCAAGATAGGTTGTCGCCGCGGCAGTGACCTGCTTGTCGGTAAGCGAAAGCCCGTGCGGCGAGGTGAGGATGCCGGCGAGTGAGCCGACCAGCGTCACCTCCAGCCCGTCCAGCAGCCACGAGGTGCCGAGCGCGGTCAGGATCCGCATGTGCCACGACGACCACGGCAGCCGGTCCAGCCGCTGCGGAATGTCGGTTTCGATCGTCTGTTCCTGCTGTGCTTCCGCAATCGACACGGTCACCTCTCGCGCTGCGGCGGTATCATCGTCACGCCGTCATCGTCCCTTCACCCTGATATCAGGATGAGTGCACGGGCTCTTCGGGATGTGCCGCGGCGGGCCTCTTTTCTTTCCTGCGATCAAACGGCCTGGTCTTTTGGGGCCGCGCGTCCACTGCTTCATGCATGCAACCAATCCTCCCCGGCGGAAGTCCCATCGATAAGGGCAGCCATGCCGAGGCGAAGAATCAGGAGAATGCAATGTCGACAGCCGTAGAAACCGTTGTAGAGAAGTTTCCGATCGATCTCAGCAAGCTCAAACCGCTCAAGCTCGACCCCGCAAACAGCACGCTCACCGAGGAACAGAAATCCACGCTGAAAGACAACATCCAGCTTTGTCGTGACGCGATCGTTTTCTTCACCGCACTCGCAGGCGCAAAGGGATTGTCCGGCCACACCGGCGGCGCGTATGACACCGTGCCCGAAGTCATGATCATCCGCGCCTTCATCGAAAACGGCACGCCGATTGTGCCCATCTTCTATGACGAGGCCGGTCACCGCGTCGCGACGCAGTATCTGCTCAGTGTGCTGAATGGCGCGATGCCCGCCGAGAAGCTATTGCACTATCGCGAATATGAGAGCGGCCTTCCCGGCCATCCGGAAAAGAAGCTCACGCCCGGCGTAGAGTTCAGCTCAGGCCGCCTCGGCCACATGTGGGCCTTCGTCAACGGCGTTGCGCTGGCGCATCCCGGCAAGGCCGTGATCCTGCTCGGTTCGGACGGCAGCCAGATGGAAGGCGACAATGCCGAAGCCGCGCGTCTCACCGTGGGCAAGCAGCTGAACGTGAAGATTCTCGTCGACGACAACAACGTGACCATCGCCGGTCATCCGCAGGAATACATGACCGGCTACGATCTCAGCCGCACGCTCTCCGGCTATGGCCTCACCACCGAGACGACCATGGGCGAGGACATCGACGCGCTCTACATCGACCTGTGTCGCGCCTTTGCCGACAATCGTCCGCACGGTCTCGTCATCAAGCGGCCCATGGCGCCGGGGATCAAAGGCGCTGAAGGCAGCCCGCATGCGCACGAAGTGCTGAAGACCGATGTGGCTGTCGAATATCTCCAGGCCCGCGGCTGTGACAAGGCCGTGGAGCTGCTGAAGGCTGCCAAGCCCGACAAGAGCCCTCTCACCTTCAAAGGCTCGTCCGGCGTAGGCAAGAACCGCGATGATTTCGGCAAGATCATCAATGAAATCCTCGATGGCCTGAGCGAGGAGGAGCGCCTCGCCAGCGTGCGCGTCTTCGACAACGATCTCGAAGGCTCATGCGGCCTGCACCACATCCGCAAGGCGCATCCCGAAGTCTTCGTGCGCGGCGGCATCATGGAGCGCGGCAACTTCTCGGCGGCTGCTGGCTTCGGCGCAAGCGAGGGCAAGCAGGGCATCTACGCCACCTTCAGCGCCTTCCTCGAGATGTGCATCAGCGAGATCACCATGTCCCGCCTGAACTTCTCGAATGTGCTCGCGCACTTCAGCCATAGCGGCGTCGACGACATGGCCGACAACACCTGCCACTTCGGCATCAACAGCATGTACGCCGACGGCGGCGTGAAGCCCGGCCACGGCGGCGAAGACACGACGCGCCTCTATTTCCCTGTCGATCAGCACCAGTTTGCAGCCTGCGTGAAGCGCATCTATCACGATCCCGGCCTGCGCTTCCTCTTCACCAACCGCGCGCCCGTGCCGGATATCCTCGGCGAAGATGGGCAGCCGCTCTACAAGGGCAAACCCTTCGAACCAGGCGTTGATTACGTTGTCCGCGAAGCCAAGGCCGGTGGCGGCTATGTCGTAGCCATGGGCGAGACCGTCTACCGCGCGCTCGATGCGGTCATCACGTTGCAGGAGAGCGGCACGGATGTGGGACTCATCAACAAGCCCACGCTCAACGTCATCGATCACACCATGCTGAAGAAGCTCGCGGCTGCGCCTTTCGTGCTCGTCGCGGAAGGCTGGAACGTGAAGACCGGCCTCGGAAGCCGCTTCGGCAGCTATCTGCTGGAAGCAGGCTTCAAGGGCAAGTACAAGCACATCGGTGTACACGTGGAAGGCGGCGGCGGCCTGTGGCAGCAGATGGGTCACCAGGGCCTGGATTCCGAAGGCATCCAGAAAGCCATCAAGACGCTGTTGTAACGAGCGTTCATTCAGCACCGACGAACACCAATACCAAAGCCGCCACCCCTGGAAGAGATCGGAGTGGCGGCTGCTTTTCTGGCTTAAATATAGATAGAAGTTTTACTCGACGGGGCGACGCCATGGCCAGTCGGGGATTGGAACAACAAATCGTTCCTGCCCATTGGCGGCGTAGCGGACCTCATGAGTTATCCAGCGAATAGGGAGCTTGAAAGGGTGCAGGCGCAGATCAGGGAAGTAATCCTTGGATTGAGGCAGTATCTACCTTTTGAGCAGATTGCTTGCCCCAATCGCGTCCTGCTTGAAAGTGATGGAATGCACGGAGTAAAGCTGCGTGGCGCATCGCATCGGCGTTATTCAGGAATTCTGGCTTGTCGAGGCAATTCCAATCCGATGCGTCACAATCAGCTTAATGTATGCGCTAAAGTCCGTATCCGGTCTTACGCATGGTGGAGGCGGCGGGAGTCGAACCCGCGTCCGAAATCGTAGTCAGCAAAGAGAGGCTCCATGCTCAGTCCTGTTCCGAAGGTTTCGCTTTGCGCGCTCAGAACGGACAAGATGCGCGCATTGCTAGTCCGTGGATCTCGCCTCTAGCGCCCGTACCCAGCGATAGAAGCCAGCCTACTGTGCGACGTCCTCTCGAAGCCCATAGGCAAAGCCGCGGAGGACGGCAACTTAATTAATTAAGCTGCGAGTGCGAATTGTGGTTCGGCACTTGTGTTTTTGTGAGCGATTACGGGTGCACACACCCCGGCATGCCTCTTTACCGCTGACGATCCCGTCGAAACCGTGACGCCCCCACTTGGAAGTGGGAATCCCTGTAACTCCAGGGTCTCTACCAGCTGTGTTTCTATTCTACTTCCTTTCGCCTGACTCTGTGGGAACCCTTCGCCGGCATTCAGCAGACAGCACGGATCACGGAACTTCCGCTTTTCCGGCTTCGTAACCATGGCAGCATGGCTGCGCGCCTGATTGCCGCTATCTCCTTCGCCTTTCTGCTCCTCGCAGCGGGCTGCCCGATGCCGTCCATCGCTCTGCCGGCGGCTCAATCCTCAGCGCAATCTCCGGTCTCGCCGCCCGGCGCGAACCCGCCACTCATGAAGTTCGAAGTTACCTCGATCCGCCCGCATCTTTCCGGACCCAACGATCCATCGAATCGCCGGATGCTTCCCGGAGGACGCTTTGTCGCCACCGCGACTTCCGTCCGCACCCTGATTCGCATCGCGTTCGGCGCCGACGACCGTCAGATTGCAGGTGCGCCGGGCTGGATCGACAGCCAGCTCTTCGATATTGCCGCCACCACCGTGAATCGCGCGGACGTGACCACGCCGGAACAGTTTCAGGCGCTCATCCTTTCCCTGCTCGAAGACCGCTTCCAGTTCCAGTTTCATCGCGAGCAGAAGGAAGGCCCGATCTATTGGCTTGAGGTCGAGAAGCCCGGCAGACTTGGGCCCGCCGTCAAGGCAAGTGCTCCCGCCTCTCAGCCCAATATGAGTTCCAGCTTCGACGGCGCGAGGAAGGTCCTGCGGGCGTCGAAATGTCCATGACCGATCTCGCCGCCGCGCTTCGCCGCCAGGCCGATCGCCCGGTAGAGGATCACACCGGTGTGAGCGGCAGCTTCGACTTCCACATGGAATGGTCTCCCGACGAAATCCCCGATTCGACCAATCCATCCCTGTTCACTGCACTCAAAGAGCAGCTGGGGCTCAAGCTCCAACCCGCCAAAGGCAGCATTCCGCTATTTGTCATCGATCGCATCGCTCCGCCCTCGCCGGATTGATCGTAGCCATCGGCGGCATTCGCGTGTTGAAACCGCGGCGTAGGATAAGACACGAATGCCCTCGAAGAAGACCCGCACGCAGCTTCCCGCTCCAGACCCATCGGCCCATCCGGTTCCATCCGTCTCCGAGAAGAACGGCGTGCTCACCATGCACTTCCAGGCGGAATACGTGCAGAGCCAGATGCTGTCCGCCGATCCCGGTTTTCTCACGCTGGCCTATGCCCGCAACATGATGGCCTTCGAGCAGCTCACGCCCGATGCCCGCAGCATCGCGCTCATCGGCCTCGGCGGCGGCGGGCTCGCCAAGTGGATCCATCGCCACCATCCCCGCGCAAAGATCACGGTCGTCGAGATCAATCCCCACGTCATCGCGCTGCGCGACCGGTTTCACATCCCGCCCGATTCGCGCCGCTTCCGCATCCTGTGCGCGGATGGCATCGATTTCGTCGTGGAGCAGGCAAAGGATCTCGATGTACTGCTCGTCGATGGCTTCGATCTCGACAGCGTGCCCGACGCGCTCTGTTCCGTCTACTTCTACAGCGCCTGCTATCGCGCGCTCTCAGCCAATGGGCTGCTGGTGGTGAACCTCTGCGGATACAACCGGCGCATCGCGCAGGCCCGCCTGCGCAGAATCTTCGCCGGCCGCATCCTCTCCGCGCGGGATAAGAACGGCAACACGGTCGTCTATGCCTGCAAGGGAGACCTGTTATGGCCAAAGAATGCGACCGGCACCTTTCTCTCGCAGGCGCGGATTGCCTTCGAAAAGAAACACGCCCTCGCCAGGGCGCTCAAGCCCATCTAAACTTTTGTGCATAGTCTCGCGCGCGGATGCTGCCGTCGAAGCGCGCTTTAGCGTTGGTTGGGTCGAATTCGCTCTTGGATTGTTGACATGATCTGGATGGGGAGTCAGCGCGGGCTACTCACGGACTGGATGACCCAGCAGTGGGTGCGAGCAACAGGCAGAAAACTGAAGCTGGCCGAGCATCGATGGCTCGAAGGCCCCGTGGGGGGAACCCGGGTCATCGGGAGTGCTTTCTTTGAGGAACATGCTCTCCGCAACGGGTATGAACTTATCCAGACCGGCGTTCGCGGGCTCATCCCTTCTTTCCGCGCGTTGGATAACGCCGATAGCCTGCATGCCGTGTCGGAGCAGGTGCGGCAGTTCTATGAGAGAACATCTGAATTTGAGTTGGATGCATGGTCTGAGTGGTGCGGATTCTTCCGCCCTTTTGGCCGTGCGTTAGGGGTTCTGTTTGCGCGCCGCCTTCAACAATTGAATGTCCCTCTCTCCGCTCTCGATTCGGCAAAGGGCATGAGCAGTGATGTTGTCCAGGTGCAGGATCCCCAAACGCGAGAGATCCTTCACACGGCCTGGGTTCGCAGGCTCCATGCTACCGGCAATGTCCTTTATGCGGGAGCTTATTCAGTCGTTCATGTTCCAGGTCATCCGAATCCTTGCGTAAAGTGGTTTTTCCTCTACCGAATGGGGACGCCATCGTGCTGATGAAAGTCGTAGCTCATCCGGATGGCTCCCTGGCCCTTCAATCGATGGGCAATTCATTTGGCTCCCCGGGTTTTTATTTCGTCGTACAGGGAGAGCACGGCATGATTTGGGCCAGATATATCAAGGGCCTTAAAGAGGAGATCCTTGTCTATCGGGCCGAAACAGGGACAGTCCGAGCCGATCATCGGCTCTGGTTTCTAAGGAAAGAATTTCTTCGTCTGCACTACCGCATGAGAGCTCGCAGTTGAGTTCTCATGCGGCAGCGTCTATCGAAATACAGCTAGTCCCCGCACTCGGCCAGCGGCGCCAGCTTGCGTCCCCATTCATTGAGCGCCACGCTCAGCTTGGTCTCGAGCTCGCCGAAGGACAGCGCTCCGTCGCTCGGGCCTGGCGGCTCTACCTCTACCGCTTCGCCGCACACCGTGGCAGTGTTCATCGTCGGACCATTGTGCTTTTGCGTGGAGAACAGGTGAGGGCTGCCATAGATCGTTTCGCCGCGTGAAACCACCAGTTGCACATCGCGCGCGTCCGAATGCACGATGCTCCAGTACGCATCCTTGCCGGGATACTCTTCATGCGGGCGCAGCACCACCACGTCGCCCTCTGCGCCCGGGATCAGCACGCCCAGATGGCCGCTCATGCCCACCAGCGCCGCCGCGCCGCTCGTCGCCATGTCCACAAGTTCGCGGTCGGTAAAGACTGGCGTCGTCTGCGCCATGTTCCATGCCGCGGCAAAGTTCAACTCGGCCAGCGTGCCGTCACTGCCGGTCGGGCTCCAGTCCGGCGCGATGGCCAGCGTCACGCCCGCGGCCTTTGCTGCCGCCACGTCCGCGGTGCCGCCGTAGAGCTCGATATTGCTGCGCGGCGACCAGATGAGCCCCACGCCCGCCGTCGCCATCTCGCGAAAGTTGTCCGGCGTAAGCGCGGCGCCGTGGATCACCGAAACGCCCGTGCGCAGCAGGCCGCGCCCCTTGAGCATCTGGAACTCGCGCTCCGCCGAAGCATCGCCCGGCGCGCCCTCGGCCACGTGGATCAGCAGTGCGCCGCCGTGGTCGAGCGAGGTCTTTGCCGTGCCCAGGTCGTCCTCGCTCATCTGGAAGGGAAAGACGTTGTAGATCACGCTGCCCGTGGCCCCGCTTGCGTCGCCTGCGGTCTGCGGGTTCTGATCCTTCACACGTGCATCGAATTCCGGCGTGTCGAGATTGCGCAGCAAACGTCTGCCGCAGTCGCGCTTCGTGCCGCCTACGACGCTGGTTTCGCCCTCGGCCGCGGCCTTCACCTCGGCATACCACTCCATCTCGCACTCGTCGCCCTCGTCTACCAGCGCGCGATGCGGCGCCTCCATGAGCGTGCGATACATGGGCAGCGCCTGCCAGTCATAGCGCGCGCCGAAGCGCTGTGTCGGCCGCCAGCGCGGGAAGACATTCCATGTCAGGTGGTTGTGCAGGTCCACAAATCCGGGCGAGACGATGCCCTTGGTATCGATCCTCCGCGCATTGGCTGGCACGTCGATCTTCTGCCCCACCGCGGTAATCCGCCCATGCTCGATCAGCACCGTCGCGTCCTTCAGCGGGCCCTGCGGCGTGATCACCGTGCCCGTGAGCGCGAGTGGCTGCGTTTGCGCCCGCGCTGCAAGGCAGCAGAAGAACAGCGCCGCGATCGCGGCAAGTGCGCGTGGGGCCAATTGCATCATTCTCATCATCCCGTCCACCTTGCTGAGCATAGCGGCTGAGCGATCCCTTCTTCCACTGGCCGCTGTTGGCAAATGCGGTTCGCAGCCGCATCCCCGAACCTGAGAAAATAAACGCATGGACTTCATCGATCTCAAGGCGCAGTACCGCCGCATCAAGCCCTCTGTCGACGCCCGCATCCACGCTGTTCTCGACCACGGCCAGTACATCCTCGGCCCCGAGGTGCGCGAGCTCGAAGAGCGGCTGGCCGCGCGCATCGGCGCAAAGCACGCCATCTCCTGCTCGAGCGGCACGGATGCGCTGCTGCTCGCGCTGATGGCGCTGGGCATCGGCCCGGGCGATGAAGTCATTACCGTGCCCTTCACCTTCTTCGCTACCGGCGAGATGATCGCGCTGCTCGGCGCCGTGCCCGTCTTCGTTGACATCGATCCGGTCACCTATAACCTCGACCCCGCGAAGATTGAGGCAGCGCTCACACCGCGCACCCGCGCCATCATGCCGGTGAGCCTCTACGGCCAGCCCGCGGAGATGGATGCGATCAATGCCATCGCCGCCGCCCACAGCCTGCCTGTGATCGAAGACGCGGCGCAGAGCTTCGGCGCTCTCTATAAAGGACGCCACTCCGGCAATCTCTCCACCGTCGGCTGTACCAGCTTCTTCCCCTCGAAGCCGCTCGGCGCCTACGGCGATGGCGGCGCGTGCTTCACCAATGACGATGCGCTGGCGACAGCGATGCTTGAGCTGCGCAATCACGGCCAGCAGCGCCGCTACCACCACACGCGCATCGGCATCAACGGCCGCATGGACACGCTGCAGGCCGCGATCCTGCTCGCCAAGCTCAGCGTCTTCGACCAGGAGCTGCTCGAGCGCAATGAGGTCGCCAACCGCTACGCAGCCCTGCTGCGCGATGTGCTGCCTACGCCGAAGATCGCCCCGCACTCCAGCAGCGCCTGGGCGCAGTACACCGTCGAGGTCGACGACCGCGCCACCATCGAAGCCGCGCTGCGCGAGGCCGGCATCCCCACCGCGGTGCACTATCCTGAAGCGCTGCACCTGCAGCCGGTCTTCGCGGATCTCAGCCGCGAGCGCGGCTACGCAGCCGGAAGCTTCCCTGTCTCCGAGCGAGCGGCTGCGCGCGTGCTGAGCCTGCCCATGCATCCCTACCAGACGCCAGGCGACGCACGCCGCGTGACGCAGGCGCTCGAGGCCGCACTGAAGGCTGCGAAGACGCCGGTGAAGGCCGGATAGACCGGTACGAAATCGGGAAGAACCTCGGAAGTACCGGTCCGGACGGTTCTGCCCCGAAAGAATCATTGACAGTCCGGCGCGCTGCGGCAAAAATGGCCTCAAGCGCCGGGCTTTGCAGGCTCGACGCAGGGAACTGGAAAGCTTAGCCTTGCGGACAGCGTTCTCCAGCACCGACTGCGGTTGTCGACCCGCCCCTTCTCCTGCGTGTAGCGCGCACTCCCATCCTATTGCCGCATTTGCCAGGCCTCTTTTCGAGAGCGCTCCCTGCCGGCTCATCGTCGGTTTGCGTAGAGGAGGCGCGCGATTCCTTTTCAGAATCATTTTTCCAGGAGGTTCCGATCTGCCTGCGACCGCGTCTTTCGCGGCCGCGCGCTCATGCTTCAAGCCGTAACCGCAGCCCGTCCTGATCGGCGAGGCAGGCTGCCCCACATCAGCGCCAGATAAGCCAGGCCAGACAAGCCAGCGGAGGAACGACATGGCATCGGAAACGCAATGGCTCGAACAATGGATCCCGGAACAGATGGAGCCGGGCACGCTCTTCGTGCTCGAGAATGCAGGCTCGCTCGGGGACGCGCGCAATCCCTACTGGGCTGTGCTCTCCTGCCCATCCTGCGGCACCCTCGGATTGATTACCCGCTCCCAGTTCCACGGCCGCGAAGCGATGATCTGCGGCGGCGACCACTGCTCGGCCGAATACTACCTCCGCGAAGACCACGTGGAATACCGCAAGCCCCACTAGGACGAAGACGCAGCGAAATTTGTAACGGCGAGAAGTACAAAAGAGCCGGGCTCAGGCCCGGCTCTTTCTATTGTCCGATGCTCTCTACGGTCGGTCCTCTTTGTGGAAAGACCGAATGCATGGATGCCATAAAGCAAGCTTTGTCATCCCGACCGAAGCGAACGAAGTGAGCGCAGTGGAGGGACCTGCGGTTCTCTGGGAACAAGCGAGGATATGGGTGCCCCATCCAAGCTTTGCTTGGGTGGGAGGGCAAAACGGCCGGAAGCTTTTATCCCGAGCAGAGAGCCGCAGATTCCTCCGCTGCGCGAGACAAAAGCGTCTCACTATCGGTCGGAATGACAGATGCTTCTATCTGAGCCCTGAGCCCTGAGCCCTGAGCCCTGAGCCCTGAGCCCTGAGCCCTGAGCCCTACGCTTTTCCCAGCTTCTTGAGCAGTTCCACCAGCGTGGCGCGCTCCTCGCGCGAGAGCACCGCTGCCGCCTGCTCCATGTCGATCGCATGTTCCGCATAGGCCTTTTCGATCAGCCTGCGCCCCTTCGCTGTCAGTTCCACCAGCCGCACGCGCTTGTCGTCCTCCTGCAGACGCCGGGCGACGAGGCCTTTCTCCTGCATGCGGTCGACGGCGGTGGTGATCGATCCGGTCGTCAATTCGACTTTCTCGCCGATCACATTCACCGGCAGCGGACCCTTATGCAGCAGCGCCTCGAGCACACGGAAGTCCGAGTTGCCCAGCCCAACGCGCTCCATGCTCTCTTCCGCCACACGCATCATCGCGCGGTAGCTCTTCCAAAGCACAAGAAAGACGTGCGTGCCTTCCACCTTCTTCATAGCCATGCAATCTCAATCGGGTTCAGGTAGAAATCTTGACGTCAAGGGAATAGATGCTGGCAGACGTAAACAAAAACTACAGCCTGCAGCTATCCCCTGCTTTTCAGAAACTCGCCCGTATGCAGTTCGTGGAAGGCCTGCCGCAGCTCGTCCTGCGTGTTCATCACGATCGGCCCGCGCCACGCCACCGGCTCCTCGAGCGGCTTGCCCGAGACCAGCAGGAAACGCGCACCCTCTTCTCCTGCGCGTACACGGATCTCATCGCCGCGATCGAAGATCACCAGCGAGCGGTTGCCGGCCACCGGACCCTCCTCTTCGCGGCCTACATATTCGGTGAGCACCGCCTGCGGATCGGAGGCCCCGCGAAACTGCGCCTTGCCCGCGAACACATACGCAAAAGCGTTGCGCACCGTTTTCGACAGGGATGGTGCGCTCGCGCCCCGGAGCGAGGGAGATATCGAGATAGACCGGCTCGGCAGCCACGCCTTCCACCGGACCTTTCTTGCCCCAGAAGTCGCCGCAGACCACCTTCACGCGCGTGCCGTCGTCTTCGACAACCTCGGGGATCTCGCCGGCCTTGATCTCCTGGTAGCGTGGCGTGCTCATCTTCATGCGTGATGGCAGGTTGCCCCACAGCTGGAAGCCGTGCATCTGGCCGATCGCATTGCCGCGCGGCATCTCCTGGTGGATGATGCCACTGCCCGCCGTCATCCATTGCACATCGCCTGCGCCGATTACGCCGCGATTCCCAAGCGAATCGCCGTGCTCCACCTCGCCCGCCAGCACATAGGTGATCGTCTCGATGCCGCGATGCGGATGCCAGGGGAATCCCGCCACGTAATCGTGCGGCGCGTCGCCGCGAAAATCATCGAGCATCAGGAAAGGATCGAAGTCGCTCGTATGACCGAATCCGAATGCACGCCGCAGCCGCACCCCCGCGCCTTCCATCGTCTCCTGCGCCTGCGTCAATCTCTTCACCGGCCGAACCGACATCGAATCCCCCTCACGAGCGCCATGCAATATATGGCGAAGCGCCCCTCTATTCCATTTCACCGTGCATATATCTTGATGTCAAGATATATGCACGGGATGCAGATTCTCAATTCTCTGCGTGCGAATCGTCTGTCCCTCTGAGTCTCAGCCGGCAACAGCCTCCGTCTTAAACGGAGGTTCTCAGCTCCTCGAAAAACTCACGCGGGATGCAGGCATTTCCGCAGCGACGTCCGTGCCGGGGGCGGCAAAAGAGCGACTGCAGTTAAAATCATGGATGTACCGGCCCGGATGGCGAAATCGGCAGACGCAGCGGACTTAAAATCCGCGACCCGCAAGGGTGTGGGGGTTCAAGTCCCCCTCCGGGCACCATCGATTGGCAAGCGAGCTGCTCTGGTTACGCCCGTTTGCGAATACCATCGCTGAGACGGCTGAGGCTGTAATATTCGACGACTCACATCCGTGAGGCCTCAGTCCCCGAAACCGGGATACACGTGGACGGCTTGGTGGGATCGACAGCGTCCGCAGCGCTCACTGCATGCGTCGTCGTCATCAGTCACGGAGGCTTTTTCCCTGAGAGGCCGCATCCTGAGCAGGAGACGGCCTTCTTTTCTTAAAGCTAATGGGCCTGCCGTGTGTAGAGTTACACCTGCCCTTCGCTCTTGAGCGAAATATGAGCGTAGCCTTGATAGTTCCCCCAGGCCATGACGGCATCAACGAGGGGCCAGCCTATGGGGGATCCTTTGGGCCGATAAGCCACCGATAGCGGTAGTTTGACCACATCTTTTGCAATGCGGGAGAGGGTTTCCTTCAGAAGCTGTTTGCGTTTGGCTGCGCCTTGCGGATCACCAAAGATTGAGCGATGCTTCTGTGCAAGTATGAAGTTTCGCTCCCCATATTTGTAGCGATGTTCGTAGAGTTCTAACAGCGTAACGGGGTTGCGATGAGCCACAACAGCATCTGGCTCATAGGCGCAACTATATCCTGCAGAGGTGAGCCTTAATCCTAGGTCTGTGTCATCGTGGCCCGCGCTTGCATCGAATCCGCCGACTTCCTCGACTGCAGTTCGGTCAAAGATAGCGTTCGGAGTAGCGGTGTAGCGAACTTTAATATTTGGATTGTTGATCTCAGGCTGTGCTACCCATGCCGGGGGATATCGCTCGACAAGCGTTTGCAGTCTGTAGGGCCTAATATAGCCTCCAATGGCCGCAGTTTTTTCCGGAGCCCCTTGCATTGCTCTTACCAATGAGGCAATCCACTGAGGGGCGGCTACGCAGTCGCTGTCGATGCTTATGATCCACCGGCTTCGGGCTGCGGCAAAGCCAGAGTTGCGAGCGTTACCCGATCCCTTTGCTGAAGCCGTTACAAGGCGCACCAGTGGAAAGTGCTTTGAGATCCACTCTTGACTCCCATCGGTTGAGCCATTATCCGCAACAAGGATCTCAAACTGGCCACGTGGATAGCTTTGGGCTTCCACGCTTGCTAAGCAGTCCCCGATCGTTCGCCGGGAGTTGTAGCAAGGCATGACGACTGAGACAAACGGCTCTTGAGATTCGATCGTAGTGTTCATTGGGCTCGTGGGGCTGGGCAATGGGAGCACTGCTAGATTAACAGCCAGTTTTCGCTTACTGTTCTCGCGAAAATTGAGAAGAAAACAACGGACCGGGAGTGAGGAAATATCTGACCGATTGCCTATGAGTCAGTTCATTTTGAATGAGGTGTCCTCGTCTCCAAGAGAGCAGTTAGCGTCGTTTCATGATTGTAGTGGATGATGCGCGCAAGTAATTAATTGTTGACGAGTGGAAGCGCTTGATTTGTAATGCAGATACACCTCTCGGTTGAGCCTCTCCGATCTAATTCGCTAGAAGCGATAGGCCAAGCACTTCAATTCACACATCTTTTACGGGTGAACGGATGAATTTATCCTGGCTTCCGGAGTCCCCGGAGTGGAATGCCGAGGTCAAGAGCACTCGTGACCTCGAAGCAGAAGCAGCGGCACCGCGTCTTGTCGCTCTCGCGAACGCGCGCATCGATTTCGTCCAGACTGCGAAGCTTGACCGTCTGCTGCAGGGCTTTGGTGACAAGGTCGTTCCTCATCTCAATCGCACCAAGCCGGTGCGTCTGGCGCTGATCGGTTCGTCGACGCTTGCACATCTTGTGCCTGCGATTCGCATCGCTGCGCTGCGTCGCGGCTTCTACGTTGAGATCTTTGAAGGTCACTACGGCTCGTATCTTCAGGAGCTCGCCGACCCCAACTCTGAGCTGTATGCGTTCAAGCCTCATGTCGTTCTGCTTGCGCTCGACGCGCATCATCTGACGGCCGGCGATAGCCCCTCGGCGGAAGCAGCCATGGACCGCATCCGTTCGTGCTGGGAGCTTGCGAAGAATCAGCTCGGCGCTGTCGTGATCCAGCAGACGATTCTGCCCGTGTTTCCCGCATTGCTTGGTGAGAATGAGTACCACATGCCGTCCTCTCCGGCAGCGGTGGTCACGGAGATCAATCATCAGCTCCGCGTCGCCGCGCGTGAAGCCGGAGTTCATCTGCTTGCAGTCGATCAGCTCGCGCAGCAGTATGGCCTGAATGCGCTCTATGATCAGGCGCTGTGGCATCGCTCCAAGCAGGAGATTCACCCCTCGGCTTCCCCCGTATGGGGCGATCATGTTGGACGTCTCCTCGCGGCGCTTCGCGGTCTGTCCTTCAAGTGCCTCGTGCTCGATCTCGACAACACGTGCTGGGGCGGTGTCATCGGGGACGATGGTCTCGAAGGCATTCAGCTCGGCCAGGGCAATGCCGCCGGCGAGGCTTTCGTCGCCTTCCAGAAGTACGCAGCGCAGCTTGCGAGCCGCGGCATCATCCTCGCGGTGTGCTCGAAGAATGACGAAGCGAATGCCAAGGGGCCCTTCGAGAAGCATCCGGACATGGTGCTGCGGCTCAAGGACATCGCATGCTTCGTCGCGAACTGGCAGGACAAGGCCGGCAATCTGCGCCACATCGCGAAGACGCTGAACATCGGCATCGATTCTCTGGTCTTCGCCGATGACAATCCCTTCGAGCGCAACCTGGTTCGCCAGGAATTGCCGATGGTCGCGGTCCCCGAGCTCTCGGAAGATCCGGCGTACTATATCGACGCCATTGCCTCGGCGGGTTACTTCGAAGGCCTTACGCTGACCAGCGAAGATCGCGAGCGCACCCAGCAGTATCAGGCAAACTCCGAACGCGAGCGGCTCAAGGAGTCGGTCACGGACATGGACAGCTATCTGCGCAGTCTGCAGATGCAGATGGTGTGGCTGCCCTTTGAGCCCATCGGCCAGAGCCGCGTCGCACAGCTCATCAACAAGAGCAACCAGTTCAATCTGACCACGCGCCGCTATACCGAAGAAGACGTTGCCGCGCTGATGGGCCGTCCAGATCACCTGACCTTGCAGCTGCGTCTGCTCGACAAGTTCGGCGACAACGGCATGATCGCGGTGATCGTCGGCAAGCCTGCGGAGGACGAAGCCATCGAAATCGATACCTGGCTGATGAGCTGCCGCGTCCTTGGCAGACAGGTGGAAGAGGCGACGCTGAACCTGATTGTGGAGCAGGCCCGGAGCCTGGGCGCGAAGCAACTGATCGGCCGCTATCTCCCTTCAGCGAAGAACGGCATGGTCAAGGAGCACTACGCCAAGCTGGGTTTCACCAACGTAAGCCAGAACGAAGACGGAAGCTCCGAGTGGGTTCTTGATCTGAACTCCTACGGGGCAAAGCCAACCCATATTCAGACTGTAGAGGGAACACTTGACCACCGAGCAGATTTACTCGCAACTCACTGAGATCTTCCGCGACCTGTTTGATGACGAATCCATCGTTCTGACGCCGGAGACCACGGCAACGGACATTCCCGGCTGGGATTCGTTCAATCACATCAACCTTCTCGTGGCGGCAGAGGTAAGGTTTGGCATCAAGTTCAAGACTGCTGAGACAGAGTCGCTGCGCAATGTCGGTCACTTAGTAGAGATTATTGAAACCAAGTTGGCGAAAAAGTAGGGCCGGCACGATTAATCTTTCATCGGACAAATCTTCTTTCAGTTCTCTACTTTGCTGCTGCGCTCTTAATTTGTCTTTTTCTGACCCATTGGTCCTAGAGGACCCTGACGATGGAGATTTCTCCGCAGGCCGAGAACCGTACAGGCATGACCAATAAGTGCCGTTCGGTAGTCCTGTTTGGGCTGGTGATTGCTCTTCCGCTGGTACTGATTATTGTGGCCTTTCCTCTCGTGTCCTCAGCGTTTTTTCAGCGGTACTGTGACAAGCCAGATATTCAACGGATGACCCATCCATTTCTGAGCACACGCCAGCGCTGTGACATCGTCATTTATGGAGATTCCACAGCTGAAGTCGGGTTGGATCCTGTTCGGATTTCTCAGGAAACTCATCTCAGCACTTGCAACGTTGCTGTGACGTTTCCGACTGTCTCGGTTTTAGGAACAGATCCACTGGAGCGGTTTCTTGCTGTACGAGGAAGGCCTCGTTACATCGTATTGTCTTTCGCTCCAGGTAACTTCGTGTATCCGACCCCGAGTCAGGGAGGCTTGGCTTGGGATGGTTTGATCTTGGCAGCTAGGCTTGGCGAGTGGCACCCAATGATGCGGGCGATTATTCAGAATCCGGACCGCATTTTTGCTTTAATTAACTATGCATATCTCGGAGGCTCCCTGGGACTTGCAAAGTCCCTCTTGCGCCATCATGCCTTGATTCCCGGCCCAGAGGATGAAGGGACATATGCCGCCGTTCCAATCGGGCCTTTGGTCTCTTGCGTGCCGACTCGTGCGGCACATTTTCTTCCAGATCAAAGCTATATCGACCACCTGCGTTCCAGCTTCGCGCCTCGGGCGGATCATCTAGTCCTGAATGTTTCACCAACGTCGTCTTGTCTCGATATGTTTCCTAAGTGGTCGGCAGCGCTAGCGCATAGTACGGACAACGGTTTAGCTGCCTACCCGCTGAATATGTTTGCGGATGACTACTATCATTTAACTGGCGCTGGTGCGAAGCGTTACTCAGATACTGTGGCCAAGGAAGTTTTAGCGGATTTAGCCAGCAAAGAAGAAGCAGCCGTAAGGGCACCATAACTACACTTTTGAAGTGTGATTGTGGGATGTATCATCTGGATTAAATCAAGTGCTTAGCAGTATAGAAGATCACGATTGGTGAAGCCCCATGCTTTTTAATTCTGGCATCTTTCTTTTCGCCTTTTTGCCGGTAGCCCTGATCGGCTTTGCGATACTCTCCACTCTTGGGCGTCGCGCCGTGCTGGCATGGCTAGCCTTTGCTTCTGTGGTCTTCTATTCGTGGTGGAATTGGCACTTTGCCTTTGTGCTTGTTGGTTCCGGCGTAGTCAATTTCGCAATCTCGAAGTGCATCGCTGCCTCGGTCTCTGCGGGACGTCGTAAGTTCTGGCTCACTGCGGGGATTTGTATCGATCTCGGCGCGCTGTTCTATTACAAGTATCTCTTCCATGTATTTCAGTTCTTCGATGGGGTCTTTCACGTCCATCATCAGTGGGAATCCATCGCGCTTCCGCTGGGTATCTCGTTCTTCACCTTTACTCAGATCGCATACCTCATCGACCTAGCTCAGGGCGAAGCTGAACCCCAGAGCGTGGTAGAGTACGCGCTCTTTGTCACATTCTTCCCTCATTTGATTGCCGGCCCCATCCTTCACCATCGCGAGATGATGCCGCAGTTCTTGGATAAGAATTACGGACGTCTTCGCAGCGATGACATGCTCGTGGGCCTGAGCTGGTTTGTATTGGGTATGGCAAAGAAGTGTGTGCTTGCCGATCGCCTGGCAAACTTTGCTAATCCTGCATTTGTTGCGAGAACACATCTCGGAGTGGTCGATGCTTGGCTTGGGCTATTCAGCTACTCCTTGCAGTTGTATTTCGACTTTTCGGGTTACTCAGATATGGCCATCGGGCTGGCGCGTATGTTCTCTATCCGCTTCCCGATGAATTTCAATTCGCCGTACAAAGCCAGAAACATCATCGACTTCTGGCAGCGTTGGCATATGACCCTAACCCGCTACCTGACGCTCTATCTCTATAACCCGATCTCGATGTCCGTGAACCGGGCGCGCCTCCAGAAAGGTAAGAAGGTATCGGCGAAGGCTGCGCGCACCGTCGAGGGGTTTACGAGCATGCTCATCTGGCCGACTATGGCCACGATGTTCCTGGTGGGCATCTGGCATGGCGTGGGCACTCAGTTCATGATCTTTGGCCTTGTCCACGGCCTCTTTTTATCCGTGAATCATGGCTGGAGAATCTTCCGCGGCGCTCCAGCGAAGGATGCGAAGCCATCTGTGATCGCGGTGGCAGCGTCTGTATTACTCACCTGGTTCTGTGTGCTGATCGGCCAGGTCTTCTTTCGCGCAGACAGCACTGGTGACGCCATCCGCTACTTTGCGAACATGGCGAATCCGCATACGCTTTCACTTCACCATTTGTCTTTTTATCGTGGTGAAGTGTTGTTGATTCTGGCGGGATTGTTCATTGTCTGGACGATGCCCAATACGCAGCAGATCCTGGGACAGATAGAAAACCCTCAGGAAAAGTATGGGCTTTTTTGCATCAGCTGGAAGCCTACTTTGCGATGGAGTCTGGCGATTGCAATGCTCCTCTTCATCGCATTGCTAAATGCTAGAAATCAGACAGCTTTCTTGTACTTCCAGTTTTAGCCATGCTTGTGCCGCCCAGCGCTCGGCAAAGTGTGATGTAAAGCACGGGAGATATGAGATATGTGCAGATTGCACTTCTTCCAGTCTTAAGGCCCCCATCATTAGTTCAGCGATGGCTCAGCTACTTTGACAGCCGGGAAGCGACGATCTTTCCAGCGTAGCAAAGGCTTTTCGATGAAGTGCCAGGAAAGCCACGCCATGGATATTGTCAATCCGATGGATAGGATTGCCTTTATGATTTCGTGAGGCTGCTTGTGCGTTGCCGTTATAGCTCTATCCACTACAAAGGCAATGATCATATGGAAGAGATACATGCTATAACTGATGGTGCCAATAAATTGGAATGGTCGAGTACGAAGCAGCCGGCTCAACCACCAATCGGAGTTTGACCTTAGTACGAGCAGCCCGATAATACTCGCTGCACCGATGGATATGAAGGTGAGCCCTAGGCTAATAAATAATGGCGCTTGTCGAACGTCAGCTCCGGGCACAGGATGGATGGCAAATACGATTAGCGCAATTGCAAATGCAGCCACAAATGCTGTGGCTTGTAATCCGCGCTCAATCCAGCGCGTCCGGCTAAGCGAAAGCGAATCAAAGTAGATTGCCAGCAACGCTCCGTATAGCAATGCATCGAACCTGGTGATAATGGAGAGATATGCAGCCATCTGTCCGTACTCAAGTCGGATCCAGGCAGAAATAATGCATACCGCGATACCAAACCCTATGACAATGCTTCTGCGAAAATGAAGCACGATGGGAGCCCAGAGTATATAGAAATACTCTTCTACTGAAAGAGACCAATAAATGCTTGTCGCAGAGGAGAGTTTTGGTGCTAGACCCACCTCCCCTGCTTGCAAATGCGGGATGAGACTAGGGATGTGTGTCAGATAGTAGCGAGGATGATTAAGCAAGTCATAGAGAAAGTGGAAATCGTTCGAGTAGAACGCTTGCAGAAAAAATGCTTGATGAAATAAAAATGCACCAGGTGCAAGAGCGTGTCGAGCCACGAAGCTGAGAAGTAGTACAGCCAAAGTCGCAACCAGGTAAGGCGGGGCAATGCGAATCATGCGTCGCGAATAGAAAGTCGTGTACGCATTGTTTTTATGACGTAAGCTGAGAAGGATCCTCGTAATGAGGTAGCCGGACAAGGCAAAGAATATATCTACCCCCACCCATCCATATGTGGGCAATTTCCAGAACAAACTGGAAAAGCCGCGGTAGTGGACGCCAAAAACTAGCAAAATAGCGATTGCGCGCAGGCCGTCAAGTTCGAGAATTCGTTTATTCATGGATGGGCATCTTTAAAGTAGGTGGCAAATTCTTTGCTACACAGCATCCGATTGGATCGGCTTTAATTTGGAAAAATAGCAGAAAGCCATATGGGAAGCGGCATCTCTGATGCCCAATTCATATATGGGATCGATGGGAGAACTACTTATTTAATAGCTTCTCGAAGAAAGATAGGTAACGCCTAGTGATGAACGCAGGCTGGAATTCTTGGAGGTGAATCTGGCCATTAGAAACTAAGCGTTGTTGAAGTTCTCTATCGATCAGGAGCTTCTCTAATTGCTCGGCCATGGCGTTTGCGTCGCCATTTGGAAAATACAATCCCGCCGGGCCGGCCGCGTCAGGAAGACCTCCCTGATTGGAGGCAACAATAGTGCACTGTGAAGCAATTCCCTCAAGTGCAACAACGCCAAAAGGTTCTGCCCAGACAGATGGGATAGCCATGATCCGATGCCGAGCTACAACTTCTCCACGACCTTCTCGCATGGCTCCCTTGAATTCAACTTGAGAATCCAATTGAAATTGCTCTGCTAGGGACCGCAGCTTAGGCATCTCAGGCCCATCTCCGATAATGGTGCATGTTGGCGTTAGTTCCCGTGTCTTTAGGCGGGACAAGGCATGTAAAAGAAGATCGCATCCCTTGTCAGACACCAAACGGCCCAAGAATACGATGTCTCGATCTTTCGAGATTTCGCGGAGGTGATCAAATTCTGACGCCTCAAAGGGGTTTCCGATTACTTCGGATTTCACTGGAAGCGAATCAGCAATCGCTCGGCTAATAGAGACGTTATAACAAAAATGTGTAGCAAGACGCTTTAGTCGATTTTCCGGGCCAAGACGTCCACTGTGCCGACGCATCCAGCTCTGGTGAGTTACGACGAGGGGTTTGCGGCTTGCGATAAGTGGTCCAATGGTGCGGAGTGAAATAAGGTTCTGCATGAGAACGTCCGCACTTCTTGCAAGTCCGAATACCGCTGCCTGAGACGGATTGCGAACAATCTCATACGGAACGCCGCTTTCTTTAGCAGAAGGTCCTTTGCTGCTTGTGACAACGGTTACGCGATGGCCCGCATGTGTAAACTCTTCGGCTAAGACTTTCGATACCGTTTCAACTCCGCCAAAACTTGGGGAAAACCAGTTAGAGCAAAGCAAAATATGCACTAGAAAACTCCTTGCCAATCGATGTTATGTGGGGCGTAAAGCCCAAACTTCATATTCTTGCTATGCCCGGCTTATACTGGAAGGCGGATCGCTGAATGTTTCCAAGCCGGCAGGGTTCTTATTTTTTAAGTAGTGTGCCGGCATGGAAGACGCCGAAACCAAGATCGCGAAACATGCCACGCAGCGGGGAGCGATTCGGATCCTGTCCAGTGCGGCCACATCGCAGCGAGGGAAGAGCATATCCTCCCGACGTACTGAGCTTGAGAAATGCGCTGAGGCGCGTCAGCAGGCCGGAGCTTGCCTCGAAGATCCTTGTCCGTGTCCGGTTCGACCTTGCACTGCGTTCCAGCACGCGTGCGGCTTTCGCAGCCAGCGGGCCGGTGCCTTCGGCGACAGGGTGCGCTGCAAGTTTGTCGAGATACTCGACGGCATGTTCTTCGATACGCGCTCTTTGAATTTCATTGCGCGATTTCGATGCCCCGGCAAGAGAGTCGTTCAATCCAGTCGCCACGCCGCCGATCGTGTTGTTGCCGTGCTGTCGGTAAAGCGCAAGCACGTCGGGCAACAGAACGGTCTTTCCAAAGATCGTGCCCAGGAACCAGATCCACCGGTCGTGCGACATCTGGTCTTCGCCGGGTAGCGAGCAGAAGCGGTCATGGTTGTTCGCGACATGAAGCAGCTCGCGCCGTATCACCATGGCATAGCCATACGATCCCTGTAGTGGATAGATAGCGGAAGGCTCGAACGTCGCGCGCCTCGGGTATTCGGGGATGCGCCGGTTCGTGCGCTCTTTGCCGCCTTCCCAGAATTCACCGGAGTGCACGCATAACATCACGCCAGGATCGCGGAAGGTTTCAGCGCACAGCTCAAGTTTGTTCTCCATCCACACATCGTCCTGATCGCAGAAGGAAATCAGGTCACCCTGGCATAACTCGGCAGCCTTGATGAAGTTATCGCCGTAGCCAAGGCGCTTCTCGTTGCGATGAAAGTGGACAGGAAATGGAGCAGTCTTGGCGAATTCTGCGATCACTTCTGCCGTGGCATCGCTCGACTGGTCGTCCGTGATAACGATCTCCATCGGCAGGCGAGTCTGTCGGGCCAGGCTGTCGAGCTGATCCCGTAGGAAGCGCGCGCCGTTGTATGTGGCTATGCAGATAGAGATGGTAAGTTCGGAGTTCGCCTTGGCAGGGCGAGTGTGTGTACCAGTGCTCATGCTGCCGCCTGTTGCGGCCGGCTCTTCGCGCCAAAGCGTGCCAGCAGAAGCTTCCCGACCGTGGGACTCAGCTTCATCGACCACACGATAGAGACCGCGATGATCACAAGTTCAATCAGCATCCGTACGGAGAGGATCTGCTGCGGCGGAAAGAGTGTGGCGATCAGCACCAGACCAAGGCCCACCAGCACGCGCGGCCATCCTTTGATCTTGCTGCCTACGGCAAAGAGCAGGATCGAGTCGATGGCCATGCGAAGCGTCCACGCCCAGGCCGCGCCGATGAGTCCATAGTAGTGAAGGCCAACCCAGAGCACACCGAGGAATGGTACTAACTCAATCGCATGGAACTTGGCTACGACGCCGGGCTTCTCCATCGCCTGCAGCTGACCGTAGGGAATGTAGCTCAGGGAGTTGAGCCACACGCCGATGAGTAGAATTACGCCGATGGTCCAGGTGTGCTCCGCTCTTTCATGGCCAATCCACAAGCGCATGAAGATCGGCATCGCCGCGATGCCGATAATGCACAGCGGCGTCATTACGGCGGTGAGAGCCGCGAGCGCGTTATAGGCAAGCGCGTTGCTCTCTTCTTCCGTCTGCGTCTGGCTAAGCTTCGGAAACAAGCTGTTCTGCAATGAGCCGGGGATGACCGATGCGCGGCTCACTAGGTTGAATGGAACCTGATAGTAGGTAACTGCCTGAACGTTGAGTACGCTACCGATCAGCATGCGGTCGGCCGAGCTCAGGATTGGGTTCAACAGATTCGTGAGAGTGATCCAGCCACCATAAGAGAAGAGCGTTTTGACCAGCTTGCTGTCATAGCCGCCACCCTGGAAAAGCGGCATGGCCTTGAGCAGGGTCACGCAGTTCGGTATCACGCCGATCATACGCGTGAGGAGGACTGCTGGGATGAGCCACGTTAGGTCGGGTCCGTGTAGCTTGGCTACGGCAAGCGGGACCGCTTGCGTAAAGATAGCGTTGAACACACCAACGATATTGTAGGAGCCAAAACGCTCGCGGGCTTGTAGCGCTCCGCCAATAACGCCGGTCACAATCGCAACGGGAACCGATGCTGCAAGCCAGGGCAGACTTGCCATTACCTCTCCGCGCATAGACTCCGGCATTTTAAAAGTCGACATAAACAGAGGGCGTGCAGCGAGATAGACCGCAATGCCACCGGCCAAGCCGAAACCAATGTTTACAAGAAGCGCCGTCCAGAATACGCTCTCGCGTTCCTTCGCCTGCTCCGGCTTATGCAGGCGCGCAATGTGATAAGAGGCCGCGCGGCTGATGCCAGGATCGAAGAGGCCAAAATAGCCTAGAAAGAGCCATACAAGACCCAGTACGCCATATCTCGCGTCCCCGACTGTCTTGAGATACAGCGGTACGGTGACCATGCCAACAAACATGGGCGTGATTGCACCGAGAAGGTTGTAGAGGGTATTGCGCTTAAGGCTCATAGGCTGACACCAGTCTATCCGGAGTTCTTTAACGATCCGTTTCTTGAATTTGATCTGTACCGCGCAACAGCGAACGCGAAACTAAGAGTTCGATCTTGCGCCGTACTGTAATGCAAGTGTGGTTGCATGGATGGACGCTGTAAGTCCCTTCAGTCCGTAGCGGCGAGTTAACGCGAGCGCGAGCTTTAACGGAGCGAAGATGCTGAAAAAGAGGAAGCGGCCAAAATTCTTCTGATACTTCAGGTAGTCCTTGGCTGTGGTGTACATGCGCGACGCATCGACCACGCTTGCATATTCATCGCGGTTCACCGGCGACGGATAATGATCCACCCACAGCTCAGGCTTGAACTCAACGCGATAGCCCAGCGAATACGCATGGCGGATCATATCGATCTCTTCCGAGCCATAACGAAGCAGCGGATCGAACTGCGCCTTGCGAAATAACTCCATGGGGAAGATGCCGGAGTTAATCACCATGGCCTTGAGCTCGCTTGTCGGCTTTACGCGCTGGAAGCCCCAGAAGTCGGCATTATGCGGCTCGATGCGTATCGGTGCTTCGCCCGGCGTAACGTGCTTGAACTCAATGCCGGAGACGAGCGGTTGCGGAGACCGCTGCGCGTTCGCCTCGCACAGCTGATACGCGAGCGGCACGAAGGACGGCGGCAGAACAACATCGTCATCGATAAAGCAGACAAAGGCCGTCTTCACCACGGCCAGGCAGGCATTGCGATTGGCACCCAGGCCAATGCGAGGCCCGCGCTGATAGAACGCGAAAGGGAACTCCGCGACCACAGCCTCCGAGGTGCGTCCATCCTGCCCATCGTCACTCACGATCACCTGATCCGGCCGCCGCGGAGAATCGGCAATAGACTGCAGTGCCTTCCGCAGATCGTCCGCCCGGTGCCGGGTGCAGATACAAATCGCCAGGCTGGAATCAAATGCCATCGTCAACAATCCCTTTAGCTTGATTAGTTGTCAGTTCGAACGGATTGCTTGAGCGCGTTGCGCAGAAACTGCGAATCGTGATTACCCTTGGCGTAATCTTGCGGCTTATGCTTCGATCCTCGCCTGACTCTTCATGGGCTCAGCTATGCTTCCGTAGCGGCATACTATGCCGATCGCCAACCAAAGCCAGGTCGTTTGACCGTAGCGTCCTAGCCCGAGCCAGTTTCCGAAAAGACCAGCGAGGATAGCGGCCATTGGCAATCCAAGTTCTTTTGGAGCCCTTTGAATAAAGTACGAAGTGCGTTTGGTAATGAGCCAAATGACATAAAGATAGAGACATCCGCCAATGATGCCAGTTGTAGTGAACAAATCGCTGATGTCCATTTCTGAACTGCCATGAGCCGACTCATCGCCTCCCAGCTTGCCCGAAGCCAATGTGGCAGATCCAAGCCCCCAGCCGAGAGGAGAGTGAATGCCGTTCATGATGCCTCCTAAGAACATCTCGGAGTGTTTGCCGGCAGTTGAGTGTTTAGAGTCAAGCGGGTGGGCGAGCCCTTCCACTTCATGTTGTGTTGACAGGCCTGCGGCAGAATTGTCGCCACCGGCTGCGCTGTCATCTTCGGACTGCGCGGCATGACTGACGGCAAAGCCAAGTGCTCCGACTCCAATCACCAAAGCGAAGACCAATCGAGGTACCCAGACTTTAGGATTGCGGCTGCTGACGGACCATGCGATTGCCATACCAAAAAGAGCAAATACGACAGACGTTCGCGAGGAAGAAAGAAAAAGCGCAAATGCCAATAAAGGAGCAAGTAGCAAGTATGGCCGTTTGCCAGCGAAGAACAATCCAACACATGCGACGAGAGAGGTCATAAGCAAGCTCATGAACTCCACTCCATTTACGGAAAAACCGATCGCTCTGAGAACGCCAGCACCCAAATACATGGAGTGAATCTTGGATCCGACCTGATCAAGCCAAGCCATTTCCCACGGTAGATAGCCGACATATGTTTGGATAACACCAAAAATGGCGGCAATGGTGCCGAGAGGCACCAGCACAGCGAAAATTAAGCGGCGGAGTAGGGTTAACGACCCATATCTCCATCCGAGCCAGAACCAGAACATAGGGACCAGGTAGAACATGGCTCCGCCGATTCCGACAATCACAGGCCCCTGTGTCGGATTAAAGACTTCCAAAGTCATGACGAGCATGAGTCCCAAGACTGCTTTTTGAACCGGATCTCGCAGTTTAAGGTCCATGAGTACCGGCAAAACCAGCAGGAGCGCAAAGGCTGGTGACACAAGCAACAATGGATCTAGCTTTGGGAGCTCTCCCGTAAAAATCAAAATGCGACGCAGGTCACCAAGAAGATATGTGAATGCAGCCACAACAACAAGGCTGAGTGGTTTATCCCAATAAGCAATAAGGAGGAACAATGAAAGATAAATTGCTGCGGCAACCAAACTGTAAAAGCCATGAAAGATAAGCCACAGACCTAGGAGCAGCACCACTAGAGCTCCTCCAAGGATCTTCACAGTCCGCGGAATAGCTGACAGCCATAGACGAGCTGGGAGTTTTGGCAACGAAATGGAAGAAATCATCTGTATCACGAAGCAGTCGGACCGATTATAGTTGGTCGTTCTTGCCTTAAGCCTTTACAAGTGGTGTCAGATTGGGCTGCGGTCGAGCGTTGCTGCGTCTTCCCCCAAGCCCAAAGATGGGTAAGAAGTTAAGGCTGTCCAATACTATGTGCAGAAGGAGCGGCAGGCAGACTCCAGCGCATGTGCCTAAGAGCAATTGCAGCTCCCAGCTCCCGATGTGCGCCTTTTCTAGGGCCGCTCGCGTTCCTGCAGCTGCCAGTACATGGAAAATATAAATCGTCATGGACGCGCGCCCTAGGATTCCCATCCAGTCGGTCAGACCGAACTCGGCGCTTGCCAAAACCTGGCTGAAGCTAATCGTCATTAGTAGTCCAGCCGCAGTAGCAGGCCAGGAAAAGATTGAATTGGCGTCAGAATGAGAGAGCATGCTGCAAAGTATGGATAAAAAGGCGAAGCATATTGCAGAAATGAGAGCTGACAGGATGGCGATGCCCTTGCGGGGCTTCCACAAAAGAATGGGGCGGCTGAGGAAGATCCCTGCGATGTAAAAAACCAGCCACGGGGCGACCGAACCAACCCACTGTGTTGAAGCAAGTTTGCCAATGGCGATCAAAACCGCTACCAGGATGCCGATTGCAGCAAAAGGCATGAGCCATACGCGACGAGCTTTTGTCGCAAACGCTACAAAATGACAGATCAAGAGGACATACAGGAACCAGAACTGCTCAACCGGACGCCACAGGATCGTAACGAATGTGATGGGAGGATGCACCGTGTTCAGCGAGCCCTTCGGTGCGAGCATCTGGACCGCGAGCTGGAACCATGACCACAGCAGATAGGGATAGACGATAGTCATCAGCTTGCTCTTCAGGAACGGCGCTCGCCCCTTCGAAAGAGAGCGCTCCACCTGCAATCCGGCCAGGAGGAAGAACAAGGGCATATGGAAGGTGTAGATCGTGTAGTCCGACGCGCAAATCGGATTTGCGGCCGAAATCAGGTGCGCGCCGATAAGGCCGCGCAGCACATGACCGTAGACGACAAGGATGATGCCGATTCCACGCGCGATATCGATCCATGCAATACGCCTGGCTGCGGCGTCAACGAGTGGCTTGCTCATGCATGGCTCCGGAGCGGACGTGGGGTGGTCTGTTCTCTGCGGGCAAACAGTTTGCGGATAGCTTTGCGCGAAGGCTCCTCAACACCGTAAAAGCCCGCGGTGGAGACGAGAATCAGCACGATGCAGTCCACCACAAATCGCTCTGCGACTGAGCTGATGTGGGCCAGGTCGCAAAGCGAAGCCACAGCGGCTTTGCAGGGCCACTGCAGGAGATAGATCCCGAAGCTGATTTGCCCCCCGATGATCAGTGCGCGAGAAGAGAGCAGGCGCTGAAGCGGTGACCGTTCGGCTGCGAGGCCGAACAATAGCAGCGGAAAGCCGAGTGCTGTCCATGCCGCCGCGCCAAGCAGAGGCTCGCAGAGCAGCCACACGCAGATGATCGCGAGAAGAATGGTGACCATGCCTCGTCCCGGCAGCGAGGATGCGATCCGCCTGACTCGATTGCGCAGGAAGAGATTGCCCACGCATACCCCAATCAGGAACTCAGGCAGATGGATAACCGCGAGCGGTAGATATCGCAGGCCGCGCGTATCCGCATAGTTGATCCCGCCGGTCTTTCCCAGCGCTGCAACCGCGACCATCAGACCGAATCCTGCAAGCAATGTTGCGGTGCGGCGCTTTTCCAGCCACGTCTGTATCGGCGGGAAGAGAAGATAAAAAAACGCTTCAGCGGAAAGAGTCCAGCAGACGAAATTCCACGTCGCCGCCATTCCCATATCAAACGGATTCCACGACTGCACCATGAGAATGGTGGCAGCAGCCAGGGGAATGGAATGTGGCGTTGTGTGATTGACTATGCTGCTCAGCAGAAGCGACACGGCATAGAGCGGCCACACGCGCGCGAACCGCGCCTCCCAGAAGCGCCTGTAACCCGTCGGTTTCGCGATCTGTCCTTCGTAGGTGTAGCTCAGGATGAAGCCGGAGAGCATGAAAAACAGCGGAACAGCCAGCAGTCCATTCCGGATCAGCTGTGCCGCCGCGAACCAGTGGTGCTGATCCAGTGTCTCTGGAAAATGCGAGTGGAAAAATACCACATACATCGCCGCAAAAAAGCGGATACCGGTAAGCGCCGGCAACGGAGCGCGATGCGCCGTAAGCTCCCCGCGCTTTGGCTGAGCGATGGGAGTTGATTTTTCCAGTTCGGCGTCAGCCGTGTGATTCAAATGCCTCTTCCCTTCATGATGAGCGTAGCGACACATCGCTGCGCACCAGGATTCCGGTGATTAGAGAGCTGGAGAGAACGAAGTAAGTGTCGATTCCATCCAAATCTGTTCGCGCGCCAGTGACGTGACAGACGGCGATGACAAGAAGGATGACGATCGCGTAAAAACCGTCAGAACGCGAAGCCCTCGTTGCAGAGAGCCATACTCATACAATATGCGGAAAGGAGCGCGAGTGCCAGTAGAGACTTTCTTCTCCAATCTTTCTCCTGCCAGCAAAGCTCTTCAGCAGGCCTGTGCCGCGGTTGGCCTCCAGCCTGGAGGCAAGCAGGCGGCAGATGCAGATCTGATACTTTTCGAAGCGACGGAAGCCGTAGCAAAGTCTCTCGAAGTGCAGAGCGCGGGCGCACTCATCAATCGCGTGCGAACCGGCGGCCGCCTGCTCTTCACCTTTCGTACCTTTCCAGGGCACACCGCTCTCTGGTTCAGTGAGGCGCTTCCATCCACGGGCTGGACCTCGCAGCAGCGTCCATCTCCTCACGCTCCGCACGATCCCACGCCTGTTACGGTGTCCGATCCCGCCTTCTTTCACGGCGCCGATCTTCAAGGGCTGGCTGCGCCGCTCGGTGTCGATATCCGTCCCGTCTCCGCGGTTGAGCGTGGGCAGGCCCGCTATGAGCGCTATCGCCTGCAGCATCCGGTCACCGGCGTCGATGTGGCGCCGAATACCGATCTCTGGTCGCGCCCGCTGCTCAATCGCGAGTGGAAGGTCCGCGCCAGCTACAGCGACCTCGCGCGTTCGCCGCTACTGGTGACCGGCCGCTACGGCGCGGGCCGCGTTGCGATGCTCGCCACCAGCGTCGTCGCCCTCGGAGAATCAGCAGCCGCGCAGGCCTTCTGGCGAGGCGTAGTAAGCTGGCTCGCTGCGGATGAGGCTGTGCCATCCCGCCTGCCCGTGGTGAAGCCATCGCTTGCCATGAGCTTTCCCTCGCCGGGTGCGGTGCGGCTCACCATCGATAACCCCTCTCATGAAGCACTGCCCGTACAACTGGTCATGCGCGTGGTCGATCGTGATGGCGCCATGTTGGCCGATGGTGCGGGAGAGCTGCAAAAGCCTCTGAGCCTGCCTGCGGGGCGCCCCACGGTGCTGGATCTGCCACTGCCTGCTCCAACCCTCCAGGGACTTGAGTGGAATGAAGCGGAAAGCAGCCTGCTTGTCCGCGCCGGGCTGCTCTCCGCCGATGGCTCCTCCCTGCTGGTCGAAGAGCGGACTCCGTCGCCATCGCCGGTGCTCAGGGTCCGCGTCGAAACAGACAATCTCTATCACGTGCCGCCTCCGTTTTCCGGGCCCGACGCGGATACGATGGACGGCTTCCGCAGCAGGATGGGCACGCCGGTTGGCGCCTATGCATATCGGCCAGGGGACACCGTCCATGGAAATGTAAAGCTCAGTTTTCAGTGCCGGAATCTCGCGCCCTACGCGAAGGTCCAGGATCTGGCACAGCCGGACAATGCGTCCGTGGTGGCCTTGAACGATAGAGGTGCGACCTTCCGGCGGCCTCCTATCGATCACATCCAGGGCTATGGAACCTGGAGCGGCAAGCCCGGCGTCGAGAATGCGCTGCGGTTTACCCTGCCGGAAAAGGCGCGGATCTCGGCGGTGACCCTGCTTGGCTCCTATGGCGGCTATGCGGCCGCTGAGCTGCACAATCCCGGCAGCGCAGTCGTCGAGCTGGATGGACGCCAGGTCGCCGCAGTGGACGACCTCGATGCCGCCTTCACCAAAGGGATGGGGCAGGCTCGCATCACACTTCCACCGGCGAGCACGGGATCGGTGATGACGGTGCGAATGCCCTGGGTCGCAACCCGGGCAGGCCACCCGCGCCAGGAGCCGCAACTCGGAGAGGTCGGCATCGAAGGCTGGGATACAGCAGTCCAGCCCGCTGCCGTTTCCCTGCAAGGCAGGCTAACCGTGGCGCTTGTGGATGCGCTCTCGGGCCAGAGCTTGAAGGTGCTTTCACGGCAGATGATTTTGCATGCTGGTGACACGCCGCAGCAGGATTTCTCCGTCTCGCTGCCGCATGCAGCGGCTCCCGGCGTCCATCGGCTTGAGGCGGTCTTTCACCCGGCTGGCGAAGAACATCCGGTCACAGGCTCATCCCCGGTTCTTTCCATCGTGCCGCGAAAGACCCTGAAGAGCATCGATGAGATCAACGGACCAGGTGTGCTGGGTACAGGAATGATCGTCACCAGGGGCTTTGCGCAGTTCATTCCCCTGGGTACCGGAACCTCGGAGCCTCTGGGAGGCTGGAGCCATCCGGACGATCTCATCTGGGCCTATAGCCGCCAGTTCAAGGAGATTCGCCCCCATGCGCGTACCGAGGCGAATCGCCTCTACGCCACCGAAACCAACATGCAGCACTACTCCATTCCATGGCGTGAGTTTGGCAACGGGGAAATGTTCTTCGAGACATGCGTCTCGGGGCTGGTGCGGTACATGAAGGCGCAGGGCGGCTGGGCGACCTCTCCGCTGATCCGCGTCACCTTCGCCGATCGCTGGGTTCTCGGTCCGGACATCAACAGCTGCAACAGCTGGCAGGAGTATGTCGCTTTTGACAGCTACCTCCGCCAGAACAGCGGGAAGGGCCTCAGTGGCCGCACGCACGCCGAGGTCGAGTCCTCCATTCATGCCGATCACGAGGACCAATGGCAGGCCTGGCAGCTGACCCGCTACGTCGACGCCGTCAGGTGTATCCGTGGAGCCTTTCAGGCCGCTGGTAAAGAGGTCGTGCTCTACGGGCAGAGCCTGCCGGTTGTCGCAGGAGCCGCCGGCCGCGAGCTGGCGAAGACCATTCGCGGTCTGAACGACGACATTACCTGGGGCATGGAGAGCAACAGTCCCACCCTCACCACGGGGCGCACGCTCGCCAGCCTCGCGTTCAATCCTGTCTGGCAGATTAACGGCCTGGTGGCCTGGGGATTCGTCTCTTCGGTCTTCAACAACTGGCAGTGGCACGTTCCCATAGGAACCACCGAGCCCCAGCGACGCATGCTCTATGGCTATCTCTGGCGCGGTCTCGTATGGGATGGCGGAACCTACGGTGGGGCGGTCTCTTACGGCTTTGGAGACAACGTTGGCACGTCCTATGTCCTGACCGCCGGGGAGTATCAGCAATGGTGGTACCTGCAGCAGCGCGGCAACCTGCTCCAGCCGGAATCGCCGCTGGGCGCGGGCCTGGTGATCAGCACGCAAAAGAATGCCGATCCGCGATCGATTCGCTGGAACGGCAATGATCCCTCGGCCGTCGCGGAAATCCCTCTCCTCATGGAGGCATTCCGCTCTCTCGCCGAGGCCGGTATAAGCGTCCCGTTTTCTACCAACGCTTCCACCCTGGCCGCCTGGAAGCCGACCCCCGGCGCATCGCTGATCGTGCTGAATCTGCAGGACTTCAGTCCGGTAGAGCTCGCCGGGCTCGCTCGCGTGCAGGCGCAGGGCGTCCGGGTTGCCGTCCTTGCCCGGCGTAAGGATCTTCCTCCGGCTGCCGCTGCTCTGCTCGCCCATCCCAACACGCTCCTGCTCGAAACGCCCGCAACTGGCCTCACGCACCCGCAGGCGCTCCAGCTCGCGGCCCAGCTCATCCCGGCGCTTGAAGTCCCCATCATCTTTTCCGAGGGCTTCACCGGTTATGGCTTCCGCTGCCAGGACCTCAAGCTCATCGTCGTCGAAGATTGGCGGGAGCAGGCGAGAATGGCCACCGTGCGGCTCCGCAAATCGCCCGGAATGCGGCACGCCTCGGCAGCTAACTTGAACGATCACAGCACGTTAACCGTGTCCGACGCGGGCGCATTCTGGGCGATCTCAGTTCCCATGCGCTCCGGTGACGGCGCGCTCATCGCCGTGCGGGAGGCCTGATGGTTGCAATCAATCGCCGCCGATTCCTTGAGATCGCCACTGCCACAGCGGCCGCTGTCGCTCTCCCGGGGCCGCCCGTAGCCTGGGGCGCCGTTCCCGGCGCGATCCCAACCTCGCCCTCTCAGCGCGGCCTGTTCCTCTACATCGATCCCCGTCTCGGCGGAGAAGGGGAATCCTACCGCCGTGCCATCGAAGCCGCTGCTCCGCGGCACCCGCTCCTGCAGGCCTTTGCCGGCGGGCAATCGCTCATTCATGCTCCCACTGCTCCCGGCGCACTTCCGGCTCAGCCGCAGCTGGCCTACAACCATGTCCTTCTGATTGCGCTCCCGGATGACCCGCTTCTGGTGCAGGCATGGCAGCGCGAGGCGAAGATCGACCCAGCCTCCCGCTCCATCTATGCCTTTGGATTCGGTCACCTGCAGGGATCCATCGGCTACCTGGAAGCGGATCGCAACCCGTTCTTGCATTCTCCGGATGTTGTGAAGTCGCCGTATGAATGCGAATGGGTGACCCTCACCGGGACCGACCGCGCCGGAGTCGGTCTGGCGGTCGATGCTTTCCTGAAGCAGAGCCTCGTCAACGGACTGGTCGCCGCTCCTGGCTGGAAGCGCACCTCGCCCACCCTGCTCGATCGCGATCCGCTCCCTCCCGGCTTTGGCGTGCCCGCGACTGTACCGTCCACGCTGGGCTCTCTGCAGCGGATCGCGCTGACCCAGGTTGCCGAGGATGAGTATCGCGGCGCGCTGGCCGACGCCGGCGTGATGCCCCGCTCCATCTGGCAGGCCAAGTACTTCCAGAAAGGCCAGTGGGACGGAGCCGGGCAGATCGCCTCATTCCAGAACTACGCAAACGGCCTGCATCGCAGGGCCTACGGCAACGCCGTGTGGGCTGCCACCTTCGGATCGCCCTCCGAAGCTGCGGCTGCGGCGCCAAAGATCGCCGCCGCGGCATCGCTCAAGCCTTCAGGCCCCGCAAGATGGACCGGCGACCTGCCGCCTTACGCCTGGGGCATTCCCGTGATGGGCGATGCTCCTTCCACCGGCGCGCTCGATTTGCGGGTGAGCGATTCCGCAGTTCTGCTCTGTGCCGTCAGCAGGAAGCTTACATAACTTACGTAACAAAAGTCGCTCTTGCTTGGTACACTGAGACTGACCCCCGCTGCGGTACCGGTCGCGTCCAGTAGCTCCTGTCAAAAAGCACGAATAACAGTGCTCCACGAACGGTCTGAATCCTGAAAGATCCTTTGCTTTGACGACATCTGCTATACCTTCGCAGGTCGAGCCCATCCAGGCGGCCGATCTCTCGACTTTACGCCTGGCCATGGTCGCCCATCGTTTTCAGAAAAACGATGGGCAGGGTCGTGTTAATTACGAGGTTGCTTTGGCCGCACTTCAGCGTGGCGTCAGGCTGACGCTCGTGACTGCGCATTGTTCTGATGAGATCGCCTGCCATCCAAATGTGACTGTCGTGAAGGTAGGGCGCGAAGGCTGGCCCACTCAGCTTGCAAAAAATCTTGGCTTTGCCTATGACAGCGCTGCATGGATTCGCAGCCACAGGCATGAATTTGACCTCATCCAGGCGAACGGCTTTATCACCTGGGAGCCCTGCGATATCGTTGCCGCGCATTTTGTCCACACGGCGTGGATGGGCAGCCGTTTCTATCCCTATCGCGGCTTCAAGCCATACCAGCTGTACCAGCGGACTTTTTCGCTGTTGAATGCGCGCTGGGAGAAGCTGGCGTATCGATCCGCGGGCAAGGTGATCGCCGTGTCGGACATCATCGCCGAAGAAGTCGCGGCTCTGGGTGTGTCCAGGGATCGTATTGAAGTCATCCTGAACGGTGTCGATACAGAAGAATTTCGCCCGGGCCCTGCGGATCGTGCAGCCTTTGGGTTGCCGGAAGGTGTGCCGATGCTGGTCTTCGTTGGCGATATCCGCACGCCGCGCAAAAATCTTGGCACGCTTCTGCGCGCATTGCCCCACTTGCCCGGTGTGCATCTGGCTGTGGCTGGCGCTATCGATGGAAGCCCCGCTCCGGAGCAGGCCCGCAGTCTCGGTATCGCAGACCGGGTGCACTTTCTGGGTAAAACGCCGAAGGTGGCCGCGCTCATGCGCTCGGTTGATCTCTTCTGTTTCCCCTCGTTGTATGAGCCTTTCGGCCTGGTCGCAGTCGAGGCCATGGCTGCCGGGCTTCCCGTAGTGGTATCCCGCAACGTAGGTGCTGCGCGAAGCTTTAGCGATAGCCTCGCAGTCGTCGACGATCCGGAGAATGCTGAAGCGCTCGCAGCTCTCGTTCACGATCTGCTGGCCTCGCCAGAGAAACGCGCGGAGCTGGCCGGTTCTGCGCTCAAGCATGTACAGGATGTCAGTTGGTCGGCAACTGCGGAAACATATCTGCGTGTCTACCAGAGTTTGCGCTCTTGATTTGCCCTAGCGCCTTCGTCACTTGCTTCTTGAGTAGTTGGTACACCTCAAACTTTGAAAGTTTGTTTATAGGAGCTAATCGATCCTCAGCCTATGCGTCTCTCCGTCCTGATTCCGACATACAAAAGGCCTGAAGATCTGGCTCGTTGCCTGGAGGCCTTGAGTAGGCAGCAACGTGCTGCCGATGAGATTGTGATTACGGTTCGTGATGAAGACACGGTTACACGTCCGACACTGGCTCTGTGGCAAAGACAGCTCCCGCTGCGAGTGCTGGAGATCTCTCGGCCTGGCGTGGTTTATGCACTGAATCAGGGCATGGAGCAATGTTCAGGCGAAATAGTTTCCATCACTGACGACGACTCTGCGCCACATCCCGACTGGCTTCGCCTCATCGAACGACATTTTGCAGACGACCCCAAGCTTGGCGGTCTTGGTGGCCGCGATGCATTGATGGATGACGGCCATTTTCTTCCTCCAGTGACTTCTGAAGTCGGGCGGCTCTATTTCTACGGACGCATGGTCGGTAATCATCATCTGGGTCTGGGGCCGGCTCGAGTCGTGCAGCATCTCAAAGGCGTCAATATGAGTTGGAGGCGCGCTGCCATCGGCAAGCTGCGCTTCGATGAAGGTCTCCGGGGCAAAGGCGCTCAGGTTTATTTTGAACTGGCCTTTAGCTTGGCTATCGCGCGTGCTGGCTGGCATCTAAAGTACGACCCAGCTGTGCTTGTCGACCACTTCCCCTCGAAACGCTACGGCAACGACCAGCGCGGCAAGATCCACCTCGAAGCAGTGGAGGACACGTCTTACAACTACTATTGGGCGCTGCTTCGATATTTGCCAATTGGACCTCGTAAATGGGCGGCTCTTGCCTGGGAGCGGACGCTTGGAACAGCTACGCGTCCCGGCTCTCTGCGCATGATCCTTATGCGCATTCGCGGCAACGCGCAAGTGAAGGATCTCTACAGGACCGCAACGCGAAGCCGTGACGCGGCGAAGAAGAAACATCAGCTCACTTCGCAAGGGAGGGCCTGAATAGTGCCTTCCGAAGAGAGCTTGAAGCGCCCGACGATTGGCGTAGTGATGCCGCTGGGGTATCAACAGGGAGGTGCAGAGAATCTTCTGCTCCATTGGCTGCGCCAGGGGAGCGAGAAGTACACGCTTGCGTGTGCTTTTTTGCAGGACGGTCCGATGGTCGAGGTTGCTCGCAGCCTGGGTGTCAAAACTGAGGTGATTCCTGCAACCCGTTTAACCGATGCTGCCAACTACGTGCGAGTGCTTTTCAAGCTGAGGGGATGGGTACGGAAGGAACGCCTTGCGGGACTTCTTTCATGGATGCCGAAAGGTCATCTGTACGCCGCGCCTGCATGTTTCGGTATAGGCGTACCGCTTCTCTGGTTTCAGCATGGAATTCCAGGGGACGATCGTCTGAATCGCCTCATCTCACGATTGCCGGCGAAAGCCGTCCTTTGCTGTTCTGAGGCGAGTCGCGCAGCTCAGCGACGCATCTCCCCCGTCGATCGGACTGTGGTGTGCTATCCGGGTGTGCCTTTCATCCTTGATCCTCCGACGCGCAAAGAATCGCGCGCGGTCCTCGGAATTCGGCCTGAGGTTCGTCTCGTTGGTATGGTGGCTCGATGGGAGCGCTGGAAAGGCGTTCTTGTTTTTCTCGAGGCAGCTCAGGGATGTGCTAGGGCCTTCCCGGACGCCGTTTTCTTTGTAGCAGGTGGGGAGCATCCGCGTGACCTCGCTTTCGCTGCGAAAGTGCGTGCTTTCGCTGAGCAGGCGAACCTTGGGGATCGGTTGCTCCTTCTTGGTCAGATACCTCCTGAGCGGGTGCGTTTGTGGCTTGGCGCTGCAGATCTGATGGTACATCCGCCTACTGGTCCTGAACCTTTCGGCATGGTTGTGGTGGAAGCCATGGGTTCCGGGCGTGTAGTTGTTGCCAGCAAAAATGCCGGTCCTGCGGAGATTATTCAGGACGGGATAAATGGTGTACTGGCGCCTGTTGGCGATTCTCCAGCATTTGCCTCTGCCATCATTCGCTTGCTGAATTCGCCGGCGCAGCTAAGTGAGATGAGCAACGCTGCTTACGAACGTGGTCGCAGCTTTTCGGTGGACCGCTTTTCCGAACGTCTTGATGAAGTAATAGGTAATACGTTGGCATCGAAGGAGTCTCGTTGAACCAGCAGGCTGCGGCACCCACAACCGATCTGAAGTTGCTGGCATGCGCTACGCAGGGCAATGGCGGTGACGACGAGGCTCGCCTGCGCGCGATGGTCTCCGGCTTCCAGTACACGCTGGCCGAGTTCTCGAAGCGCGACAAGCGCGGCGGCGCAAAGAAACTTCTCGCGCAACTGAAGAGCCGGCAGTTCGATCTCCTCGTCCTTGAAGGGACGGGAATCGCCGGAGGCCTGGCCGCGATCCTCGGCCGCCGTCTCTACGGCATGCCGTACGTCGTGAGCAGCGGCGATGCCGTGGCCCCGTTTCTGTCTGCGCGGCATCCTGCGGCCGAGCCCGTCTTTCGCCGCTATGAGCAGATGCTCTACAGGTATTCGAGTGGTTTCATTGGCTGGACGCCCTATCTCGTCGGCCGCGCTCTCACCATGGGAGCAAAACGCGGCATCACGATCCCCGGTTGGGCGCCCTTCGAGCGCACCGAGGAGGAGCTGGCAGAGGGCCGCCGCCGCATCCGTCAACAGCTCAATATCGATGACAGCACCGTAGTCTTCGGCATCGTCGGTTCGTTGAGCTGGTCCAGCCGTTATGGCTATTGCTATGGCGCGGAACTGGTGCGCGCCATCCGCAGCTCGAAAGGAAACGCAATCGTCGTGATTGTGGGCGATGGTTCCGGGCTGCCGAAGCTGAAGGAGATTGCAGGTGATGCGCTGGGCCGCACCGTGCATCTGCCTGGCCGCGTATCGCGTGAAGAGGTCCCCTACTGGCTGGCGGCGCTCGATATCGGTTCCATCCCGCAGAGTGTCGATGGTGTTGGGAGCTTTCGCTACACAACGAAGCTGAGCGAATACATGGCCGCGCGGCTGCCGTTTATCACCAATCAGATTCCGATGTCGTATGATCTGGACCAGCGCGCCCTTTGGCGCCTGCACGGCCAGTCTCCATGGGATCCGGTCTTCCTCGACGCATTGGTGGGCCTCATGGATCGCGTCACACCCTCTGACGCACTCGCAAAACGTTGGTCGATGGCCGACGCGCCGCTCTTCGAACGTACTTCACAAGTGAACAGGGTTACCGGGTTTCTCCGCGAGATTGTCGAAGCGGACCGTATGCGCCCTCAACGCTAAAATGATCCAGAACTGTTACAAATTCCCCGCCCGACTCAGAGGACGAATCGAACGCATGGCAGCAAAGACGCTTCGCACCCTACAACTTGGCAACGACTGGTTCGGTGAGCGCCAGGGCGGATTGAATCGCGTCTATAGCGAACTCCTCCGCTACCTGCCTGGCGCAGGTGTGGAGGTGCGCGGTCTGGTTGCCGGTTCCCCAAAGGTGTCTGTTTCGACCAACGGTGTCGTGACCGGCTTCGCGCCTGCCAAGGCGCCGTTGCAGAAGCGTCTGCTCGCCGCGCGCAAGGCGGGTATCGATGCCTTGCGCCATGGGCACTTCGATCTCATCGCCTCGCACTTTGCGCTCTACACGCTTCCTATTGTCGATAAGCTCTCACGCACGCCGACGGTGATTCACTTCCATGGGCCCTGGGCCGCGGAAGCAGGTGTGGAAGGCCAATCCTCACTGGGATCGCGTGTACAGGCTGCGATGGAGAATGCCGTGTATCGCCGCGGCAGGCGTCTCATCGTTCTTTCGGAAGCATTCAAGCGCGAGCTGGTGCGCCGCTATCGCGTGCCGGAAGAGCGCGTGCGTCTTGTGCCCGGCGGCATCGACTCCACACGCTTTCATGATCAGTTCACGCGTGCCGAAGCGCGCGAACGCCTTGGCTGGCCCGTCGATCGGCCCACCGTGCTCGCCGTGCGTCGTCAGGTGCGCCGCATGGGTCTCGAGAATCTCATCGACGCCACGGCTGAGGTGCGCAAGCGCGTGCCCGAGATCATGGTCATGCTCGCCGGAGCCGGTCCCATCCTCGGTGAGCTGAAAGAACGCATCGCTGCTGCGGGCCTCGAGAACAACATTCGCCAGCTTGGCCGTGTCGAAGACGAAGACCTTCCTCTGGCTTATCGCGCCGCAGATGTCTCCATCGTCCCGACGCAGGCGCTCGAAGGCTTTGGCATGATTACGCTCGAATCGCTGGCCTCGGGAACGCCCGTGCTGGTCACGCCCGTTGGCGGATTGCCCGAGGTGATTCGTCCCTTCGCTCCGGACTGCGTGCTGGCCGATACCGCGACCGGCACCATCGCGGAAGCACTCGGCGCCTTCCTGAGCGGAGCGCGAGCGCTGCCTTCAAGCGATGCCTGCCGCGCTTATGCTGTCAAAAACTTCGACTGGCCCGTGATCGCCGCAAAGACCCGCCAGGTCTATGAGGAGGCGCTCGCATGAGAATTTTGTTGGGAAAGACGTCACCGCGGTAGGTATCTGAGCCGTTGATTCCATCGTCGTTGCAATGCAAATTTCGTCCGCAATATTGGGGTCATGTGAGGACTAACGACTTCCGGACAATTAGGTAAAGGACGCGTATGCCGACCGTTCATAAAGAGACTGCTCCCACGTGGAGCTCTGTTCACCTCGATGCAGTGCGTGGGCTGGCTGCTCTCGCGGTAATGGTATTCCACGAAAAGAGTTTCTTCTTCTCATCGCTGAGTGATTCGACAGCGGATGTGCAGGTGCCAGCAGTAAATACTGCGACTGCAGTGCCTGCTCCTCCACCTGTATTTCATCGCCGCGCGGACATGGGTAACACCCCGGTCATGATGTTTTTTGTCTTAAGCGGCTACCTTGTAGGCGGCAGCGTTATCAAGAGTCTGAGGCGTCACGTCTGGTCGTCGAAGACGTACCTCATCAAGCGATTGACACGCCTGTGGGTTGTTCTTTTGCCGGCGTTGCTGTTTGGGCTTCTACTGGACAACCTTGGTTATCATCTGCTGGGTGCTCCGGGCCAGGTGTATGTGGCTCATATTGGATATGTGTATCCCCATGTAGATCAGGATTTCCGGATAACGACAATCCTCGGAAATATCGCATTTTTGCAGGGCATCCTGGTCTCCACCCCCGGTAGTAATGGTGCCCTCTGGAGCTTGGGAAACGAATTCTGGTACTACATCCTGTTTCCTATACTCGTAGTCCCATTTGCATTGAAGCGTTCATTGGTTGCGAGGGCAGCATGCGTGAGTCTCGTTGTCGCTTTTCTCACATTTGTCACTATGCGTAGTGATTTTGCTTCGCTTAAGCATATTCCGATCCTGTTTCCGATCTGGATCATGGGAGCCTTGCTGTCGCTCGTGCCATTGCGTGTTCCAGCTGCACTCGTGAATGCGGTGACGGCCATGATGGTGTTGTTGGTTGGGGCAGGGACGGTGCTCCTGCGGAAGTTCGATATCGGGGTCCATAAGTCTCAATACATCATTGCCCTACTGTTCACGGGGTTGTTGTACATGTTTCTTCATTACAAGAGGCCATCCCGGGCTGGCTGGTACCGTTCGCTGGCAGGATTTTTCTCGAAAATTTCGTACTCCTTATATGTATTGCATATGCCAGTGGGCGCTTTCCTGGCAGCGCTCTTGCTGCGTCCATGGCATCCGCGAGCTAAGACTCCTATAAATCTTGCTGAGATGATCGGCTTTTTTTCGCTGATTATCCTTGTCACCCTTTGCTTCTATAGCATTTTTGAGGCCAATACGGATCGCATTCGTTATTGGCTTTTTGATCGGCGGGAAAGAAAAATTGCAGATCTTGAGCGCCCCGATCTTCCAGCGACAAGGGTGTCGGATGCTTTGTAAAGATTCGAATAGGCGAGTACACGGGCTCTCCATTTCGCTGAGAAGGAAGCGCTCGGCATGAAGGTATTGTTTGTCGATCAGACCGGCCAGCTTGGCGGCGGCGAGTTAAGCTTGCTCGATACCGTGCGCGGAACCTCGCATACGGCTGAGGTGGTGCTCTTCTCCGATGGCCCGTTTCGCAGGCTGCTGGAAGAAATCCCCGTGCCGGTTCATCTGCTTGCTGCGGGCAGCGCTGGCGAAGTGCGCCGGGAAGCTGGCATCTCTTCTCTGCTCTCGGCTGTGCCGTCGTTTGTTGAACTTCGCAACAAACTGGCAAAGATCGCAGAAGGCTTTGACGTGATTTATGCCAATTCGCAGAAAGCCTTTCTGGTGAGCGCTCTGGCAAAACGGCGGGGGCAGCCACTGATCTGGCACCTGCGCGATATGCTGCAGGCGGATCATTTCAGCGGCATCATGCGGAGCGTCGCCGTTTTTACTGGCAATCACTCCGCAAATCTGGTTATCTCGAACTCGCAGGCCACGCTCGATTCCTTCATCGCGTCCGGTGGCAAGCGCGAAAAATCGATCGTCATCTACAATGGAATTAGCCCGGCGCCATTTGATACTTTTTCTGAACAAATGGTTGGAGAGCTCCGCAGTGAGCTCGGCTGGCAGGGCAAGTTCGTTGTAGGAGCCTTCGGCCGTCTGTCTCCCTGGAAGGGGCAGCACGTCCTGATCGAGGCCGTAGCAGCACTGCCCGATGTGCATCTCGCGATTGTCGGCGACGCATTATTCGGTGAGAAGGAGTATGTGGAATCACTGCATGCTCTGGTTCAGAGACATAAGTTGTCAGAGCGTGTTCATTTCCTCGGATTTCGTAGAGATGTTCCCCAGCTCATGCGCTCAGTGGATGTCATCGCACATACCGCAACCGCGCCGGAACCCTTTGGACGCGTGATTGTGGAAGGTATGCTCGCATCGCGTCCCGTGATCGCGACGCGCGCAGGTGGAGCAGTGGAGATCATCCGGGACGGCGAAACGGGCATCCTCGTGACTCCGGGCCACACGACAGAACTGCAAGAGGCCATAAAACGGCTTAAAACGGACTCAGGTTTCTTGAATCAACTCGCGCAACAAGGACGGCAGAGTGCCCTCGCTGACTTTTCCGTCGAGAAGATGATTTGTAACGTAGATACAACAATTACGCGGTTTTCGCGTTAACCTTTGACGGCTTTGGGCCGTGACCATAAGGATATAATTAGCCAGCCATGCCCCAAACTCCTCCTGAGCAGTCTCTTCCCATGTCAGGCTTTGAACACGTTGAGGCAGAGGGAACTTCTTTTGCTGATCTTTTCCGTGCAATTGCGAACGGCAAATGGTTCATTCTGATTTGCACGATAATCTGTGCTGCAGCTTCGGCGGGTTACATCTCTGTTACGAAGCCGGTCTACGAGGCCTCGGGCACGGTCCGCATTGATCCTTCGCGCTCCGGTTCTCTTGGGTTGACCGATGCGCTGATGGGCGGAGAAAACGACGTCATTCCGACTGAGATTGGGATTCTGACTAGTGATCAGGTGGCGCTCTCTACTCTGGAGACGTTGAGCCCCGAGCAGTTTCAACAGTTCGCTGGATTTCCAAAAGACCAGATGGTTTTTGTCCAGGAAGACGCGCAGCATCAGCCTTTACAGTTAACGCCTCGCCAGATTGGCGTCATCGATAAATTTAAAGGCTCTATTAAAGCAGCTCAGGTAACTGGTACCCAGTTGGTAGGCATCACGTTTCAAGACCACAACCCAGAGCTAGCTGCATTGTTGTTGAATCGAGCCGTAGATGCTTATATGCGGGTCAACTTCCAGAGCAAATACAACTCCGTCTCTCAGGTCCACGGATGGCTTGCCTCGCAGATGGATGATCTCAAGAAGCGCGCGGCCGATGCGCAGACTAAGATCGCGGAATTCCAGCAGAACAACAATCTGGTTGGAACAGATCCAACAAATAACACGGAGATCGATCGTCTCAAGGACTTGAACGATCAAGTTACGAAGGCAGAAGGCGACCGCATTCTGAAGGAAGCCGCGTGGCGGGCGGCTCAATCTGGGGATCCGGAAGTTCTTGCATCATTAGTGCCTGATGCCCACCTACAAAGTCTGCAGGGCACCGAATCCACTCTTTACGCGCAGTACATCCAGCTCTCGACAAAATTTGGTGAAAATTATCCCCCATTAGCCGAGGTCAGGACACAGCTGGCTGAAGTGCGCAAGGAAATTGGCAGCAATATCAAGGTAATTACTGCGCACCTGAATGAGGATCTGAGCGCTTCAAGGAACGCGGAGAATATGCTTCGTTCCACATACGAAGCAGAGCTTGCTCGCGCCTATGCCCTGAACCGTAAGCAGGCCGACTACGCTGTGCTGCTTGCCGAGGGTGAATCGAGTCGTGATCTCTATGACACGCTCGAATACAAGCTGCAACAGGCTACCGTGAATGCTGGTCTCGACTCGATCAACACTATGATCGTGGACCGTGCGCGCACGCCACTTGTTCCTGTCGCCCCGAAAAAGACGATTATTCTCGTATCTGGCTTTATCTTGGGCATTGCCGTTGGTGTTGGCGCAGCCCTTTTGAAAGAAGCAATGGGAGGTGAAATCCAAACTATTGCCCAACTGGAATCCAACACCGGTCTGGTTACGCTGA
Source organism: Silvibacterium sp. (assembly GCF_047605705.1). Lineage (NCBI taxonomy): Bacteria > Pseudomonadati > Acidobacteriota > Terriglobia > Terriglobales > Acidobacteriaceae > Silvibacterium > Silvibacterium sp. Next base: position 46,743 of record NZ_JASGFD010000029.1, read on the forward strand.
CGACCGTTCCGCATATTGAGGCTCTGAAGACCGATACCTCGGCACGGCCGCAACGCCTGGTTACCATCACCGAGCCGCGCTCCCGCTTCGCAGAAGCCTATCGAACGCTGCGCAACTCGGTGATGCTCAGCTCCATCGATCAGCCGCCGCGCCTCGTTCTGATTTCGAGTTCCTTGCCCAGCGAAGGCAAGACGCTGACCTCGGCGAATTACTCGATTGCTCTCGCCCAGAAGGGTGCGCGCATCCTGGTAATCGACGCCGATCTTCGCCGTCCTCGTTTGCATGTTGATTTCAACGTGTCCAACACGAATGGCCTCAGCGACTGGCTCATCGATCGCGCAGGTCCGGAAACGATCATTGCTCCGATTCAGGATCTTCCGAACCTTCACTTCATTCCGGCAGGAAAGGGAACCACATTCCCGTCTGAAGCCTTGTCTTCGGCAAAGCTCCAGGCCCTCCTGGAGCAGTGGAAGAGAGAATACGATACGGTTCTGATCGACTCCGCTCCTATGCTGGCCGTCAGCGATTCTCTTCCGCTGGCTCGTCTCGCGGATGCCACCATTCTGGTAGCCAGGGCCGGAAGCACTCCGCTGAAGGCTTTGAAACGCACCCGCGCGATTCTCGTTCGTGCGCACGCCCGCATTCTGGGTGTCGTGCTGAATGATTCCAATGTCGGACAAGATACCGGATATTACGGGAAGAACAGCTATGGCTATTACGAATAAGGCTGCATTTGCCCTCTTGGGGCTCGCATTCCTTTCCGCATCGGCGATTGCGCAATCGGACGCACAGTCTGCTTCTGCATCTCAGGCCGCCCCGGCTGCTGCATCGGAACGCGTTCCCTTGCAGAACATTCCGATCACGTCGGGTGATCTGCTGGACGTCGAGGTCTTCAATACGCCTGAGCTCTCAGGAAAGCTGCGTGTGGATCAGCAGGGTGCCGTAGTGCTGCCGATCGGAGGCACCGTCAAGGTTGACGGTATGCTCCCCAGTCAGGCCGCGGCCACGATTCAGGAACGCCTCGTTACGAGCAAGATCATGCTCAGCCCGCTCGTGACCGTTGATATCGTCGACTACTCGACCGATGGTGTCACAGTGCTTGGCGAGGTGAAAGCTCCCGGCGTGTATACGCTGCTGGGCCCCCGCTCGCTCTATGACGCGCTGGCTGCGGCCGGTGGCGTGACGGCGAGCGAAGGATCGAGTATTACGGTCACACACGCTTACGATTCGACCCACCCTATTACTGTCAACGTGACGACACAAGACTATTCGCCAGAAATTAAAGCCACTGTCGTTCTTCCTGGCGATACTGTCGTCGTAAACCGCGCGCCCCTCATATATGTGGTTGGTGACTTCGTTCATTCTGGTGCCTTCTACATTCAAGGCGGCACTAAACTGACTGTTCTCAACGTTGTCTCACTCGCTCAGGGCTTCAATAAGACAGCGGCTATGGGGAAAGCGGCGATTGTCCGTCCTCTGCCCGATGGAACGGCTCAAACCATTCGCTTCAACCTAAACAAGGTTCTTAAGAACCAGATACCAGCTCCAGTCATGCAGGCGGGAGATGTTCTTGTATTGCCGCGTAGCGGTTGGAAGGACTTCGGTCTGACGGCACTTCCTGGCGCCACCAATGCTGTCGTGGATGCCGTTGCGTATTCTCAGATCGACTAATGCTGCTTCGTGTTAGGTACTTCATGCTTGCGATTCGACTTTCTTCCGGAATGTTTGCTCGGTTAGCAGCGCTTTTGTTGCTAAACCTTGCTCTTATTCCGGAAGGGGCATCACAGGTCGCAGCAAACTCTTCTGCAAGCGGCTCTGCAAGTGCGAGTGCGACCATGAACGCAACGACGAGTTTCTCTGCTTCTGCAAGCATGTCGGCATCGTCAGTATGTGCCGGTTGCGGTGGAGGCGGTGGTAGCAACAAGCAGAATCTCAGTGCCTCTTCGCTCTCTGCCGCGGCTTCCCGCGCGTCGACAATCAGCCCCGCAATGATGTCGCGGCTTTCTTCCAGCGCCGTCAGCTCGGCCGTTACCAATACCTTTAATTCAGGTAGCCAGAGCAGTTTTGCCGGCCTGTCGCGTAGCAGCAACAGCGGCGCGAGTAAGACCTCCACGGCGTCTTCGCTGCCAAAGCCTGGAAGTCCCATCATCAGTCATCCGGCGATGGGCGGCTTCGGCAGGTCCTCAGCCTTCTCCTCCTCGAGTATCTTCTCGTCCGCGATGTCCGGAGGATTTAGCTCCTCCTCCTCTTCCAGCTCCAGTTCGAGCAGCTCTTCGTCCTCCTCCTCTGGCAGAAGCAGTCTGCGCGGCGGCAAGTCGAAGAAGAAGAAGTCCATGCGCGAGCAGTTTGGTTTGCCCAAGAGGCAGTCTCTGCATGAGCAGCTGCAGGAGCAGAAGAGCGGCGGCGATTCTCCGCAGCAATAACTCGCCTTCCCGCACTTAAGCTCTCATCCGGAAGTAGAAGATCGCTATTCACGGCTCACAGGAAACTGCAGTTCGAAAAGTCTCCGCATCCACGCCCTGTGTGCAGCGAGAAACGCAGGCATCCGCTCCGGGTGCCGTGGGTCCATCGTCGGTTCCGCCGGAACAGTTTCCCAGTCGATAGCCTTCGGCGCGTCCTGCCGGCTTGCGGATAAGCACGAGTCCTCTGGCTTGCTCGTCTGCGTTCCCTGATAGCGATTGCAGGCAAACTGTATATCTTTCGCGCCACCCCAACCCGGTGCAAGTCGATACGTGCCATCTGTATGCCGCTCGGCTCCGTAGCCGTAATGTCCGGCTCCTTGTACATCGAATAAGTTCGAGATGAAATGCGCGCCTCGTGACCAGCCCTCCCAATTGCTTACCAGGAGGATCTGCGTGTTGTTTCCCGCGGCGGTGTAAATCGCATTGCGAGAGAGGGTCACGTTGTCCGCGCCGCTCAGGTGAAAGATGCGGGCATGATCGTTGCGGCTGATGTTATAGGCGACGACAGTGCCTGTATTCCCGAAGTTATTGCGCTCATCTCTTCGTACGGGCGAGCACAGTAGCATGAATCCGCCATCGTTATCGTGGCTGTAGTTATAGAAGAAGTGCGTATTGCGTGAGTTATAGTCTGAATCGAAGCCTTCGCCATCCAGCGTGGAGTGAGTCCATGCCGCTTCGTTCCAGCGTAACGTCGTGTTATCCGTGCTCCAGGGCCAGATGCCCGCGTCATAGCTTCCCGCTCGCTGATTTGCGCGCCACACGATGTTATGTTCCAGCAGCGCGCCATCTGTGGCCCACGGCACAATTCCGTCTCCGCCGATATCATCCGCCACGTTATCCCGGATCACGACATGAAGGCTCGGAAACCATCGCGTGCGATCTGTTTCATCGCTGAGTCCGGCGATCGCGGAACGATCGACCTTCCATAAGAGATTCCCTTCGATGCGCAGGCCGTCGAATCTGCTCGGCACTTCAGAGCCGGAAGTCTGAAAGACGATGCCGCCGGCATCCTTCTTCTGCTCTGTACCGCTGATGTCGTGAAGATAGAGATCCGCGATCACAATGCCGCGTTGCGTCCCGCTGTTATTGGCAGCTACAAGTACGCCGCGCAGCAGCGCAGGTGCTGCGGTGTGATTCGTGATCTCCAGGTGCCGCACTTCAACATAGGAGACATTCACCACGCTGAGCACCTCGCGTACTTGCCCAGCGCCATCGATGCGCGGCAGCGCGCCATGGCCGTAGCGATCGATCTGAATCGGAGATCCCTCTGCCCCGGAGTCTTTGATTCGGAGTTGCCCCTGCCATGCGGAACCTGCACGGAAGTAGAGGTGATCGCCGGGATGAAAGGTATGCCGGTTCACCGCGTCCAGCGACTTCCATGGATGAAGTCGTGTTCCTGCCGAGGCATCCTTGCCGTGTGAAGCATCGACATAAAAGGACGCAGCCTTCAGAGGAAGTGACGTTGTAGCAATCATCGCGAGCAGCAGGATAAGTCGCATCGATTCCTCATCGGTCTATTGCAAACAAAAAATAACGGCAGCGACATAGAGAAGAGTACTCCCATGTCGCTGCCGCAGGAGAATGCGAGGCTATCTCACCACATCAGTTTCACTGCCACCTGCACCTGTCTGGGTAGATTGCTTTGCGCCCATGGGCCCTTTTCGATGGTGCCGAAATTGACATCCTGTGCGCTGCCTTCATAAGCCTCCTGCCACAGTGGATGGTTAAGTGCGTTGAAGGCTTCGAGACGAAGCTGAAGCTTCATGCGGCTCACCACCTGGAAGTTCTTGGAGAGGTTTACGTCGAACTGCTGGTTATTCGGTACACGAATCCCGGTAGCTACCGTATTGTGATATTCGCCCCAGTCCGGCACCACGGAGAAGTCTGCCTGGGGGCAGCCTCCGGTGTAGTTGAAGGCAAGCATCTGCTGGCTCCAATCGCCGTTGCTGTCCTGCTGCCACTGGCGCACGCAGGCTGCTACGCCGCGTATGTATCCGGTTGTCTTATCCACATGGCGAGGCACCCATGCGTTGTGAATGTAGTTCTCGCCGGGGTTGTCGGGGACGGCCCAGGGCCAGCCTGTCTCATACACATACAAGCTGCCGAGTTCCCATCCGCCGATCACGCCATCGAGCAGGCGATTCATATCGCCGCCGACGGTGCGGCCCCGGCCGACAGGCAGGTCGTACACAGCCGAGATCGTGATGCGGTGCGTGCGATCGTTGCCGTCGAGCCCGCGATACGGCACGCGATACGTCTCATCTGTCCAGCCGCCTGCGTCCATCAGCTTCGACCACGTCCATGTGCCGTGCAGGGTAAGTGCATTGGTCCACTTATGCATCGCCGTAAGCTGAAGCGAGTTATACCAGCTGCGTCCATCGTTCAGCTGGTAGCGGATGATGTCGCCGAAGGCGGTAAAAGGGCGTGTAAGGTTCGCGCCCTGGATCGTCGTAGCGCTGTAGTAGGACGAGCCGTTGAACGCCGGAATGTTATAGAACGGATTGGTCGGATAGTCGTTATTGCACAGTGCTGGATTGCCGCCCTGATCCAGGTTGCACTTGCTGTAGTACGCGCTGCTTTCGTGATTGATGTTATCGCTGCTGTCAGCGTTATAGAGGCGGCTGCCTACATAGCTCAGCTCGACCGTATCGCGCTTCAGGAACTTATGCTCCACGCCGAGAGAGTAAGTCCAGAAGCTCGGCGTGCGGTATTTCGGATTGATATCCCACGGCCCCTGTCCCAGGTCTGTAAGCAGGCCTGTGGAGGAGCCGGTGGGCTGCAATACCGTGGGGAACGGATTGGAGAGCGTGTCATAAGGCGTCATGCCTCCATCCAGCGTTGCGTTAAATTGCGTCGTCGCGCTCCAGCCCAGCGTGTTGCCGCCGGTCTGCGGATTGCGGATCATCTCGCCGAAGCCTCCGCGAAGAACCGTATCCGGATCGTGCGCGTATGCAAAGCCGACGCGCGGCTGGATGTTGGTCTTGGTCAGCGCGTACAGGCTGCGTGGATTGCCGTTGACGCCAAGGAAGGTCACACCGCCCAGCACCGGGCCCGGCAGCAGGGAAGAGTTGACCTGCGCGTTCACAGGATTCGTCACCGACGTGTCGAACGCATAGTCCGCCCCGTTGTGGCGCTCCACCGCGGATGGATTGAGATCGTAGCGAACGCCAAGATTCAGCGTCAGCTTGCGCGTCAGCTTCCAGTCATCCTGCAGAAACGGCGCCCAGTAGTGCTGCGACCAGAAGGACGTGGCGTTGATCGTGTTGCTGCCGGAGGTCGGTGTACCCAGCAGCATCGATGCGAATGAGTTGCCGCTGTCGTTCGTCCAGTCGGCGTCGATGTAGTTCGACTGCGTCCACTGGCGATCGACCCAGAAGTACGGGCCGCCATTCACTATGTCATTCACCGACTGCTGCAGACGAAGATCCAGCCCGGCGTGAATCGTATGCTTGCCGTGGTTCCACGTCACGCTGGGGAAGAGGTTCAGAGAGTTGCTCACCGTCTGCGAAGAGCCATTGTTGCCGATGTAAGCAAACTCACTTGGCTCGATGAGCGGGAACTCCTGCCGTGCCGCGCTGCCCAGCTGGTTGACCTCCGAGGCAGACCAGCCCAGTGCTGTGGGGTCGAAGCCGGAAGGCCCATCGAAGGTGTAGTCGGCGCGCACAATCACATTCGCGCGGAAGTCGAAGAACAGCTTCGGCGTGAAGGTGTGGATCCACTCCGTGGCAAAGGTGTGGCTGCGCTCCCCGTGCGGCAGTTCGCCCTGCGCAATCGCGCCGGGCATGCCGTTCGTGCTGCGGATCTCGACACGCTCCCAGTACCCATAACGAAGCGTGAAGCGGTCGGCCGGTGAAAAGTTTTGGTCCCACTTGCCGATCACATTGCGATAGCGATCGGTCGTGGGGTTGGGTGTGGAGTAGTTGTTTGCAAAAGGATTCGTGCCCGTGGCCGGCGTCGTATTCGGAGCCGGATAGTAGGACATGATTTTTTGTGCGACTGGATTGATGCGTCCTGTTGGGATAACGTTTCCCGGAAAGGCGTTGCGAACGTACGCTCCCCCCGCGTTCTGGTGCAGCGTCAGCGGATCGTAAATCGTGATCGGCGCATACTCGCTCCCGTCCCACCAGGTCAGGTTGCTGAAGTCGCCGTTCACCCATTGCGGGCTTGGGACGGAAGTGACCAGCGCGTTCGGCACGATCTCGTTCCAGTTCTCATACTGCAAAAGAAAGAACGAGCGGTTGCGGCCATCGTAGATCTTCGGCAGATAGACAGGGCCATCGAGCTCTGCGCCGTACTGGTCGAGCTTATGCTGCGGACGCCCGTACTCGGCTTCGTCGCCGGTGCTGGCCAGCAGCCAGTTGTTCTGCCAGGTGTTCGAATCGAGGAAGCTGCGCCGTGCGAACTCGTACGCATCGCCGTGGATCTTGTTCGTGCCCGACTTCAGCGTCATATCCACGACGCCGCCCGAACCGCGCCCATACTGCGCGTCGTAGGGATTGGTCACGATCTTGAACTCCTGTACGGAGTCGACCGGCGGCACATACGCAATCTTCGAGTTGGCGGTGTTGTTCGCGGAGGCCGCTTCGTTCGTCATGCCGTCCAGCATGAGTTCGTTCTGTCCGGCTCCGCCGCCATTGATCGACAGGTTTTCCTGCGTGTCATCGAAGGGGCGCTGATACTGGATGCTGCCCGTCCACACCGCGCCTGCGTTGAGGATGGAGAGCATGTTCGGATCGCGGCCGTTCAGCGGCAACTCGGTCACGCGCTCGTTTTCGACAACCTCACCGCGGTCTGCCTTGCTCGCATCGAGCAGGGCATTATCGGCAACGGTCACGGTCTCGACCTTCGTGCCCACCTTCATCACGAAATCGATGGTCGCGGTCTTGCCCGTCTCGAGGTAGATGTGAAGTTTTTCCTGCTTGTCAAAGCCCGGACTCTCGGCGGTGACCGAGTAGGTGCCCGGCTTCAGGTAGGGTATGGTGTAGTCTCCGGCTCCCGTGGTGATGGTCTGCAGCGTTTCGTTGGTGAGTTCGTTATGAACGGTGATGAGCGCTTTCGGAATCACAGCCTTGGAAGCGTCGGAGACGTGACCGGTAAACTCCTGTGCGTGGAGTGCGGCGGCGCTGGCTAAAAGTGCAATGGGAAGGGCTATGCGGCGTGCGGATTTGCCGCCGTGTGGTCTCTTGTTTACTGCGAAAACCAGCATGAGCTAGGCTCCGTGTGTAATCGGTTTCATAGGAATCAACGCGTAAACCACAAACATCCTGAAGAAGGGGCAAAAACAACCTCGAAGCAAATTTGGAGTGAAGAAATTTCGTATTTCTATGGAGTGAATGGGAATATATCCAACATTGCATCCCGTGTAAACGCTATCTTTTCGGATTTTTTTCTGTATCTCTCGAGACGCTCAAAAGAACGGCCTCTGCGAAACGCGTCGCGACCGTCGCAAAGGCAGCATGCCGGTGCATATTGCGGCTCTCGGAATCCTGCAGCTCACTCAACCGCATTGCACCGGGAATGACCCATCAAGTGGTTCAAGGGAAATGGCTTAATCTCGCAACGGATAGTACCGGTCAGAAACAGAGACGCCCTGCCGCCGGGTTAGGCAACAGGGCGCTTCTGCTGGGAGTTTTCTGGGTTAGAACTGCAGCTTCAGGGACATCTGGATCTGGCGCGGGAAGTTCTGTTCCGTCGAGCCGATGGTGCCGTATCCCGACCAGGAGCCGGGCTGGTTGTCGCTGGCCACGCTGGTGTTGCGGGTTACTTCCTGATCCGGAGAGCCGGTGTTCGGGCCTCCGAAGATCGCGGTGTTGGTCAGGTTGAAGGCCTCCGCCTTGAACTGCAGCGTCGTGCCTTCGCGGATGCGGAATTTCTTCTCGAAGCCAATGGCTGTCTGCTGCGCCCAGGGGTTGAGAAGCTTCGTCGTGATCGGCAGCTTGGTCACAGCCGTGTACTCGGCGAAGGTCGAGAAGCAGGAATTATCCGAGTTGTTGAGGTAGCTCTTATAGCTCCGGTGGGCGGGAAGAATGTTGTAGTTGCCGCAGTTGTAGTTGTAGCCGTTGGGATAGCCGACCGGCGTGCCTCCATCGTTCTGGAAGATCCAATCCATCTGCCAGTCGTTCACCACCTGGCCCAAAATGCCGTGGGCATTTGAGAACAGCGCGGCACCGCGGCCGATCGGCAGTCCCCAGAGTCCGCTGAAGGCGAGATCCCAGGGGCGGTTGCCGCCGTCCGTGGTGTAGTACGGTGTCGGGTCGACGAGACCCGCCCCATTGTTGTTGAGATAGCCGGTCGCGTCGAGCAGGTGCGACCAGGTGAAGGAGGTCAGGAAGCTGAGCCCCTTCGAGAGCACGCCCGTGCCCGAGAAGCGCTTCTCCAGCTTGGCCAGCAGCCCGTTGTAATTGCTGTAGCCGCCGGGGAAGGTGTAGTCGTAGATGCCGCCATCGAAGGCCGGGTACGGAACCTTCAAATAGCGTGCCTGGATGGTCGGGTTCTGTCCCAGCGCGACCGTGGTGGGCAGAACGCCGTAGAACGGGTTGGGCACCTGCTGGTCGAGATAGTTCGGATCGGCATGGCCTTCGGCAAAATCCTGCGCGCTCAGGCCGTTGAGCTGTCTTGAGGAGCGCAGGTTATCCGAGTGAATGCCGAGGTAGTCGATCTCGCCGAGCATCTGGAAAGGCAAAGCCTGCTGGATGCCGAGCGTCCACTGGTGTACGTGGATGATCTTGCGATCGCGCATGTCGATGCCGAAGTTGGTGCCGACCAGCGCCAGCGCGCCTTCCGAGCTTCCGGGAGGCGTAACGTAGCCGTTGGGGAACGGGTTGCCGCTGATGAAGCCGGTGCCGGGATGCAGGTTGCCGTCCGGCGAATCGTTATACGAGGTCGACTCGTTCCAGGCCGAAGCGCCGCCCAGTTCGATGCCGAAGGCCTTGCTCAGCGTATATCCGGCGTGCAGCACGGTGCTCTTGCTCAGGCTATAGGAGAGGCCGATCTTCGGCTGCCAGAATCCCGTGTTGTTCGGATAGGCAGGCTGGCTGCTGCTGGCGAAGAGCACGGTGCCATAGAGCGGCGCAAGCGAAGGCACGCTGGCCGAGATCGGGTTGACGCAGGTAAGGCACATGCCGGCAAGCAGGCGGTTGTGCCGTTCGATCGGTGAGAACTCCTCATCCCAGCGAACGCCCGCATTGATTGTCAGATTGCGGCGCGCCTTCCAGTCATCCTGCACATAGCCCGCCACGTAGCGATAGGACTCGTACGGCGCGATGTCGTAATCGACACCGCCCGAGTCCGCATAACCCAGCAGAAGGTTGGCGATGACCGAGCCGTCTTCCTCCTGTTGGAATGGATTCTTCTGGGTGAAGTCGGTGCCGAAGCCGAAGTAGCCATTCGGACTGCCGATGCCCGAGGGCACGTCGTGATAGAGAGACCACTCCGCGCCGTAATGCAGGTTGTGGTTCCCCATCACATGCGTGAGCGAGGGGCCAACGTCATAGGTCTCGAAGATATTCGGGTTAACCTCGTTGCCGATAATGCCGGGGAAGTTATCGCCGAGTGAGATCGATGGTGCGTAGTCTTTCGTCGTGGTGGGGATCTTCGGCATCGTCAGGCCGACATCGCTTGCCGTCAGCGAATCGAGGCCGGCAGCAACGGTGCCGTTCGGATCGGCATAGTAATAGCGATTGAAGGAGACGCGGATATCGCCGATGAGCTTGGGGCTGAAGGTGTGCGTAAGGTCGAGTACCTGGGTCAGGCTCGAACGGTAGTTGTCGATGTCGCCGGTGATGGCAGGACCGACAAGTCCATTGCCGTTGCGATACTCATGACCGGACCACCATGCGAAGATGCCGTAGAGCTTTGTCCTGTCGGTAAAGTCATAGTCGACGCGGGCGATGGGCATGTTGTAGCTGTAGCGATCCTTGCCATTGAACACATAATTGTTGGTGTAACCCGCGCGATTCGGAGCAGGGAAGAGCTTCATGAATGCGAGACCGACCGAGCTGATGCGATCCGCCGGAATAATGTTCCCGGAAAACTGCTGTCGCCCATAAGTGGTGCAGCCGGTTGAGCCTTCCACCACGCAGGCCGTGGTATCCGGATCGTAGATGCCGCCGGTGCGCCCGGTCGCCGTCAGATAGCTCGAAAGATCGACAGAACCATCGGAGCCGGGATACAGGTCGGAGGTGGGAACCGTGGTGACGACGCCCGCGGGCAGCACCTGGCGATAGCCCTCATAGCTGAAGAAGAAGAAGGCGTTGTGCTTGAGGAACGGGCCGCCGACGGTGCCACCGAACTGATGCTCGTTGTGGAAGGGCTTCGCTTCGTTCTCCTGGTTCAGCTGGTAGGTGTTTGCATCGAGCACCGAATTGCGCCAGAAGTCATACAGCGTGCCATGAAAATGCGGAGAGCCGTTCTTCAGGATGATGTTGACCGCGCCGCCGCCCACGCGCCCATACTGCGCGTCGAAGGTGATGGTCATGATCTTGAACTCCTGCACGGCATCGATCGTGGGAGAGATATTCCACGTGCCGGCCGGTCCGCCGCCCTGCACGGAAATCGGAGCGCCGTTGAGCAGGAATTGATTCGTTGTGCCGGGCTGTCCGCTGATCGAATAAGCATTCGATGTATCCCAGCCGCGCGTGCCGGAATAGCCGCCGGGACCGAACTGCGTCTGCGTGAAGCGAACGCCCGGAGTGAGCGCCATCAGCATGTACACCTGGCGTCCGTTCAACGGCAGGTTCTGGATCTTTTCGTAATCGAGAACCGTGCCGCCGGAGGCATCCTGCGTGTTCAGCGTCAGCGTGTTTTCATTCACCGATACGGTTTCGTTGACCGAGCCGACCGGCATCTGGAAGCTCTGAGAGACCTTGGCGGAGACGTCGACGACGACGCCGAGATGGACGACCGATTTGAATCCGGGAGCATCGGCCTTCACCTGGTACGTGCCCGGCTGCACATAGGGGATGTAGTACTCGCCCTTGGCATCGGTCTTGCCCTGGTAAGTATGTTCCGGGCTCGAGGCAACGATGGTGGCATTCGGAATGAGGCTGCCTCCGGGGTCACTGATCTGGCCGGTGATGGTGCCGCGATACTCCTGCGCATCGGCATGCCTGGGAATGGCGAAACTGGCGAGAACCAGCACGAGAAGAGCACAGAAGGTTTTCATCGCGCGGTTGGACCCCGGAGCCCTGAGCCGCGTGGCCCGAAGCAACGTGAGCGTCGAAGAAAGACGTGGAATATCGGAACGTAGGTTCATACGGAAAGGCCTCCATGGACTGCGAAACGCAATCCTCCGCATCCACCGGGACAGGTGGCGGAGAGTTGCATGGATGCCGGCCAGTGAACGCAGGAGCAACTGGTCGAAACATCGGCTTACAGGTAAGGAGTCAACTCGAAAAAAAAGACAAAAAGGTTCTTAGTCGCTATGCGATAGCGAAATCACGAAGCGTTGAGCTGAGAATGTTGCATCAGGTCCGGGGAGCTGACCCCCGGGTGTCCTGTGAACATGTGCAGTAGTTTGGCTTCCCTCTTTGAAGAGCGGTTACGCGTGGGTTTTTGTCTGGCGCCAATCGCTTGGGACAAAGCGATTGGCGCTCGGTGGAAACGATTCCATGAATCGGGAAATATCTTGCTCGCCGCTCGTGAAATACGTCAAGCGTTAATTTCTCTTCGAAGGAAATAATTTTCGTAGCGAAGAATTCCGTTCCATCCGAGCAGACGTGAAATGCAGTTGCGCGAGGCAGCAAAACCGTCTCGCTTTGGAATGACACGCTTCCAAAGGTCCTGCTAAAGGCGGGAATTCAGAATGTATCGATACAAACGAAGGAAGGGAATATGCGCAATGCAATCGAAGATAGAAGATGTCTTACACAAGAAGGCCGATGCGCGTCTCGATCTTTTTGTGGATGGTTCAGTGAATAGTTGTCAACGCAAATAAAAAGGCCGGTCGAGAGCGACCGGCCTTTCTCATGGATTGCAGCTGTGCTTAGAAGAGAATCTTCAATGCAAGCTGCGTGTTGTACGGTTCGCCGGATCCGATGCCGGGCGCGCCGTAGGATGTGCCGATGGTTTGCGTGCTCCAGCCGAAGGACGAGCCGTCGCCGAGGTTCGCTTCAGGCTGCGCCAGGTTCACGCGGTTGAAGACGTTGAACATCTCTACGCGGAACTGCGCCTTCACGCGTTCCTGGTAGAGCGGAATGTTCTTGATGAGGGAAAGATCCACATCGCCGAAGCCGGGTCCGATGATCTGGTTGCGTCCCAGGTTGCCGTAAGTGCCGGCAGAGGGCACCACGTAGCTGTTGGGGTTCAGGTACTGCGCGTAGGTGTGCTGCTGCACCGAGCGGTCGCTGTTCAGGGGCGTGCCGGTAATGCTGGCGCGGTCCTCGTTTTCACCCGTGCCGCTGTTGTCCTGGCCGGTGAGCACATTGACCGGTTCACCGTTCTGGAATTTGACGATGCCATTCACCTCCCAGCCCTGCGTGAGCGCGCGCGGGCCGTGCGAAAGGTTGGGGATGGTGTAGTTGAGATACGCCGAGAAGTGGTTGCGGATATCGTTGTTCGCATTGCCCCAGTCGCCGAACAGGTTGGCGGAGTTCTGCGGGATGGTGTTGAAGACGCTGGAGTCGTCGAGGTTATGGCTCCAGGCATAAGCGAACTGGCTCGTGAGTCCATGCCAGCTGCTGCTGCGCAGCGTGAGCTGCAGTGCGTTGTAGCTCGAGGACGCAGCCGAGTTGATCTGGTTGATGATGCCGAAGTTCGGATACTGGCTGAAGTACGGGCGTGACGCCTGCTGTGCCGAGAAGGTGTAGCCCGCCGCCGTGGTTACCGTCGCTGTGCTCTGGTCGAGCTGCTCACCGGCGACCACCGCCGATTGGTTGATGTCCTGCAGCACAAGGTTATGGCGGCTCACCGTGCCTACATAGGCCGCGTTCAACTGCCATGCCTTGCCCAGGCCCTGTTCGATGTTCAGGCCGAAGAGCTGTGCATATGGCGTCTTGAAGTTGCGGCTGACCGAGTAGATGGAGACCACGTTGTCGCCGGTCGGCTGGCCCTGGCTGGCGGAGAAGATCGGCGTCGTCTGGCCGTAGGTCCAGATGGGAGACAGCGGATTTGACACGCCCAGCACAATCGACTCGTTCGGCTCGGTGCCGACCGGGTTATTGTTGACGCCGCCCGCGCCGCCGTTGGGGATGCCGATGTTGCCGAAGAACGCTTGGCCGGCAGGCTGGTCGAAGTAGATGCCGTAATTCGCGCGGATGACCGTGTTATTGCGCACCTGGTAGGAAACGCCGAAGCGCGGCGAGAAGTTGAGCTTGTTGCTGTTGTAGATATAGCCCGGCGTGCCCGAACCGCCTCCGGCCACCACCAGCCCGCCGTTGTTTGGATCGAAAACGGAGAGGTTCGGATCGTTGGTGTAGAAGGGCTGCTGATAGTCATAGCGCAGGCCGAGGTTGAAGTTGAGCTTCGGCGTCACCTGCCACGAGTCCTCGACGAAGGCCGTGCCGGTGTGCGTGTAGATGAAGCGCTCCTGCGTGCCCAGCGTGATCGTGGACTGATACGAGTAGCCGGCAAGATAGTCGGCAAGGTTCAGGATGTTCGAGTCGGTGACGCTCGTGTCGTTGGCCCACGGACCGAGCACGCCGCCGGTGCCGAAGTTGAATGCGCCGCGGCCGCCCCAGTTGTAATAGAGGTCGATGTACGCGCGGCGATACTCCGCGCCGAAGCGCAGCTGGTGTCTGCCCACGGTCCAGGAGAGCGTGTCCGAAATATGGCCGGTAATGTCGTTGCGGCCCGAGGTCGGCGTGATGCCGATCGAATCGAAGCCGTTGATGGCGATCTGCGGAGCGCCCAGCAGCGATGCGCCGGTGTTGAGGCCGGCCAGTGTGAGCGGATTCTGGCTGTGGTCCGCATCGGCAAAGGCCTGCGTGAAGTAGCTCACGCCCGCCGCCACCTGGTTGCTCAGGTTCGGGCGCAGGGTGTAGTTCCAGACCGCGTCGTAGTTCTGAATGTGGGAGGGAACAGTCTGGAAGTACTCCGGCAGATACGAGCAGACATAGACACAATCAGGCGCCTGCGCATAACCCTGGCCGAAGTACCAGCGTGCGGAGATATGGCTCTTGTCGCTGATGTTGTGATCCAGCTTGGCGACGAGGTTATGGCTGTAGCCGTTCTGCGGAGCGCTGCTCTGGTAGTTGCCCGGCGTTGCGGGAAGGTTGGCGATCTCCGTCGGATCCCACAGCGTGCTCAGGATTGCCTGCGAGACCGAGCTCGGCTGCACGCCGTACTTGGTCAGTTCCGCGAGTGCGAGCTTCTGGTATGCGGGCGAGGGCTCGGTCACAGTATTGGCTTCGCCGATGACGAACTTCTGTTCTTCGTACGTAAGAAAGAAGAACGTGTGATCATGCCAGATCGGTCCGCCGAGCGAGCCGCCGTAGTTCTGGTTGCGCAGCGGCTGCTCCTGCGAGCCGGGAGCGGTAAAGGGCGAAGTGACGGCCAGAGCCTCATTGCGGTTGAAGTAATATGCCGAGCCATGGAACTGGTTGCTGCCGGACTTCGTGGTGATGTTCAGGTTGCCGCCGGGGCTGCGTCCGGATTCGCTGTTGCCCGTCGTCTGCAGCGAGTATTCGTCGAGCGCATCGATGGGATAGACCACGCCGGCGATACCGCTGATGCCGCCCTGGTTCACCGCGTCCACGTCGAGATAGAGATCGTTGTTATCCGTGCCGTCGATCGTGTAATCGAGCTGGTTGCCGCGCATGCCGTTTACCGAGCCGGAGTTGTTATAACCGGCGAACGATGCCGAGGTGCCGAGAAGCTGCGTGAAGTCGCGGCCATTCAGCGGCGTATCCTGCAGCGCCTTTGCATCCAGCGTGGTCGTCTGCGTGGTGGTAGTCGTGTCGAGCGTGAGCGCATCGGCGGAGACCTCTACGGTCGAGGCCTGCTGCGCGACCGCCAGCTTCACCGGCAGCGTATGAATCTTGCCGGCAAGCACCTGCACGCCGGTGATCTCTGTGGACTGAAAGCCCGGGGCTTCAATCTTGATGGTGTAGCTGCTCAGCGGAAGATCGCTGAAGGAGAATTCGCCTGCGCCGGAGGAGACGGTATCGCGAACCACTCCGGTGGAGGTGTCGGTCGCGGTCACCTTGGACCCGGCAACCGCGGCGCCGGAAGGATCGGTCACCGTGCCGTTGATCGTGCCGCGGAAAGTCTGGGCGAGAGACAGGATGGGGGAAAGCAGCAGAAGCGCGAAGAGGGCAAAGAACGCTCGCCGCGCGATTGCATGAACTTGCATGTACGGCCTCCAAAATGAAACACGTATTGCGTGTCGGCAGAGATCCCCGTGGATGGACCACTGCGGCGGGTGAATATGCTTGCGCGAGGGCGAACCGGAAATCCGGTGTACCTTACGGATACGGCATCACTAATGAATGACAGCTGCTACTGAGGGTTCTTGCCTGGGAGTAACTGCGGCTGAGAGCGCCGCGATCGTATCGAAGCTTGAAAGTAGAACGGAGCCAAAAACGAACTGTTCAGAATTTCAGGATTCAGGGCCGGCTGCCGGCAAGCTGGCAGCAAAGGACTAAGCGCGCAGAGACTGTGTGGATACAACAACAGCGCGAGCTGTATGCCCTCTTCAGCATGAGTGGGATGATGGTAACACGACTGCAACATACCGGGTACGTCCCAAAATCTGCTTTCAGCTTTCGTCCTGATCGGTCGGCCTGATGGCTCGAGAGCAGCTCCATGCCAGCCGCCGGGTGCGAAATAATAAGCGCAGTGATGGACTTTCAGAAGAAGATCAGCCGCCAGAAGCTCACTCGCCGAAACTTCCTGCAATCCTCAAGCCTGTTCGCCGCCGGATCGATGTTTCTGCCGTCCTCTGCCCTCGCAGCGATGTCCGATATCCGGGAAGTAAGCCTGGATGCGCTTTCGCAATACACGATCGTGATACCGGACCAGCCCGATGCGATCGAGCAGCAGGCAGCCGCGCAGTTGCAGAACTATCTCCAGAAAGAGCTGGGCCAAAGCCTCGCCATCACCCGCGAAGGCGCATACCGGAAGGGACCTGCATTCTTCCTCGGCAGGACGCGACAGGCACAGCACCTCCCTTTAGATCCGTTACAAAGAGATGGCTTTGCGTATCATCCTGTGCCGCATGGGCTGATCATCTTAGGAGGCACGAACAAGGGCGTGCTCTACGGCGTCTATGGGCTGCTGGAGTTGTGGCAGTTCCGGATGTATACCTCCGCCGCAATCGATGTTCCGCGTGCGAAGTCGATCGCGCTGCCAAAGGCTCCCGTTGTCGTCGTTCCACCGGTGCATTACCGCACCACCTCTTATCGGGACACGCTCGACCCGGAATACATGGCATGGCACCGGCTCTCCTCGCATGATGACTGGGGACTCTTCGTTCACACCTTCAATGAGCTGATGCCGCCCGAGCAGTACGGTACAAGCCATCCCGAATACTATTCGCTGATCAACGGCCGTCGCGTTCCCGGCGCGCAGCTGTGCCTCTCCAATCGCGAAGTGCTCGCGGAGCTGATCGCGAATCTCAGGAAGAAGATCGCAGACAAGCCCGAGGCCACATATTGGTCGGTAAGCCAGAACGACAACAATCAATACTGTCGCTGTGAACCCTGTACGCAGCTCAACACGAAGTACGGCGGCGTGCCGAGCGGATCCATCCTCTACTTCGTGAACGATGTCGCGAAGGCCTTCCCCGACAAGACCATCTCGACACTGGCCTACTGGTATTCGAGAACGCCTCCGGCCAATATCGAGGCCGAGCCCAACGTCAACATCATGCTCTGCAATATCGAGAGCAGGCGTCAGGGCCCAGTGTATGAGACCGATCCAGCCTTCGCCAAAGAGCTCGTGACCTGGGGCAGGCTCGCGAAGAGCATTCTCATCTGGGATTACACCATCCAGTTCACCAACCTGGTCAGTCCCTTTCCGAACCTGCACACGCTCAAGCCCAACATCCAGTTCTATCTCGACAACCATGTGAACTCGCTCTTCATGCAGGCAAACCGCGAAGTGGGTGGCGAGATGGCCGGACTGCGCGCCTACATGCTGGCCAAGCTGATGTGGGATCCGGGCGCGGACGACAGCGTCATCATGGACGAATATCTCAACGGCTACTACGGTGCCGCGGGGCGGCCGATCCGGGCCTACATCGATCGCATGCGCGAGTCGCTGGTCCAGAGCGGCCTCAAGCTGAATATCTTTGGAAGCCCCGAGGATGCGAAGGACAGCTATCTCTCGCAGGAAAGGATGCAGGTCTATAACCAGCTCTTCGATCAGGCGGAAAAGGCCGTTGCCGCTGACGCGCAGCTGTCGGCGCGTGTCCGAGCTGCTCGCCTGCCGCTGCTCTACGCAACCATCCAGATCGGGCGGAACGAGGTGGACACGCCGCGCAGCCTCTATGCGCATGCGCCGGATGGAAAAGTCTTCGTCAAGCCGGAGATGAAGCCGCTCGTCTCGCAGTTCGTAGACGGCTGCAAGCAGGAAGGAGTATCGCGCCTGCGTGAGCGCAGCACCTCGCCGGAGGATTACCTGGCCTCGTATGAAAGGGCCTTCGCCGGGATCGCGGAAGCGCAGTATGCCGCATCGTTCCGTAAAAAGATCACACCCGTCACGCTTCCCGATGGAGGAGCGGCCGCGGCCCAGCGGCTCACCGACGGTCTCTTCGGATCATGGGAGTCGTGGAGTGCGCCGGATGTGAACTGGATCGCATACAAGGGCGAGCACATGGACTTCGTGCTCGACTTGGGCGAGGTGCGTGAGGTGCGCAGCATCCGCATGGACTTCCTCAACGTGCAGGCGCAGCCGGACTTCAACCTGCTGGTGCTGCCCGCATACGTCACCTATGCCATCTCTGTAGACGATCACACATATGGCGACGCGGTGAAGATCGCCAACCCGAACAATCCCGATCCGAAGCAGAATCCGGAGATCACAAAGGTTCCGGTGCAGCCTTTCCGGCTCGACTTCAGCACAGGGCAGCGTGCGCGCTACATCCGGGTGCATGCGGAGAGCATCCTGCGCATGCCCGCCTGGCATCTTCGCGCCGGTGAACCGGCTGAGATCTACACCGACCAGATCGTGGTGCTGTAACCGGCATCACGATCGAGTCCCGCACAACGACCCATCAGGCAAACACATCGCGCTGCACCACGCCGGCCACATCGGTCAGCCGGAAATCGCGCCCCGCGTAGCGATAGGTCAGGTGCTCGTGATCGATGCCCATCAGGCCGAGAAGCGTCGCATGCAGATCGTTGATGTGCATGCGGCCTTCCACCGCGGCCATGCCCAGCTCATCGGTGTTGCCGTGGCTGTATCCCTTGCGCACGCCTGCGCCGGCCATGAACATCGCGTAGCCGGTCACATTGTGGTCGCGTCCGTCGTCACCCTGCGAGGTGGGCAGGCGCCCGAACTCCGATCCGAAGAGCACCAGCGTCTCATCGAGCAGGCCCCGCTGCTTCAGGTCCGCCAGCAGCGCCGCCGTCGGCTGATCCACGCGGCGTGTCTCTTCAATGAGTCCGTTGTGCAGGTTGGTGTGGTGATCCCATCCCGGCTGGCGAATCTCGACGAAGCGCACACCGGCTTCGCTCAAACGCCGCGCCATCAGGCACTGCCGCGCGAATGAGCCTTCGAGGCCGGGCTTCACGCCGTAGGCGTCGAGCACGTGCTGCGGCTCCTTCGAAATATCGAGCAGATCTGGCACCGTGTCCTGCATGCGGAAGCCGAGCTCGTAGGACTTGATGACGCCCTCCACCGCCTCGGGCGCGCCCGGAGCTGCGGCCACTTCGCGATTCAGGTCCTGAATCAGGTCGATCTGCTGCCGCTCGAGCTCGCGTGAAGTCGCAGCCTGGATATTCGGCATCACGCCCTTATCGGTGATCGGCGTGCCCTGGTAGTACGCGGGCAGAAACGCGCTGCCATAGTTGGACGCGCCGCCAAAGGCTACCGGCGGATTGATCGTGATGTAGCCGGGCAGATTCTGGTTCTCCGTGCCCAGGCCGTACAGCAGCCACGATCCCATGCTGGGCCGCGTCAGCGATGCGTTCGCGCTGCCGGTATGCAGCTGCACCACCGCTTGTGGATGTGCGGGTGTGTCGGTATAAAGTCCGCGCAGGAAGCAGTATTCATCGGCATGCGCGGCGATGTTCGGAAGCAGCTCGGAGAACCACGCGCCCGATTGCCCATACTGGCTGAACTTGAACTTCGAAGCCGTGATGGTGCCGCCGCCGGGACCAGGCTTGCCGTTGCTCCGCCACAGCTCAGGCTTGTATTCGAAGGTATCCACCGACGACATCGCGCCTTCCATGAAGAGGAAGATGATGCGCTTCACCTTGGTCGGAAGCGGTGGCCGCTTCGGGGCCAGCGGGTTGTTTGTGTTGAGGTCGGCGGCCGCGGCCGTCTTCGCGAGCGAGCCAAGCAGTCCCGTGAGCGCAAGATGGCCGAAGCCCGCGCCAGACATGCGCAGAAAGCCTCTGCGGGATGGATGGGAAAAGTTCGAGAACATGGTTCAGCCTGCCTCCGCGATGAAATCCTTCGATCACTGGAATCCTTCTCCGCGCCCGTGGGCGATGCGCGGAGAAGGACGTTACAACGCCTGCACTAACGCACAAACTGGAATGCCGCGGACCCATAGAGCGCCTGGATGAACGCAGCCCATCCTGCCTCCTGCGCCGACGATGCCTGCACCGTGGGTTTTGCCGTCTCCGGTTGCGCGCTGTCCACCATGTCGTCCTGCGCAAGACCGTCCTCACGCACGATGTCCTGCGTGAGCGCGGGCTGCGCCTGCGATGCCGCTACGGTCTGCAGATGCCCCTGCCCTTTGCCGGATGCAGGCGCAAGCTTCTTCTCGTAGGCGGCAAGAAAACTGCGAACCCTGCGGATATCCGCCTCGCTCGGATCGCTGCCTGCCACGCGTTCGTAGGCGATGCGAATTCGTTTTGCATCGCTGTCATGGCTGCGGAGTAATTCCTTCGCCAGCAGCAGCGATTGCTCTCTCACAAACGGCGAGTTCAGCATGAAGAGCGCCTGGCTGGGCACCGTGGTCACCTCGCGCCTGCCGGAGACCAGCGTCTGCGAAACAGGATCGAAGGCGGAGAGCGCTCGCGGCGTCTCGTCGCGCAGCAGCGGCAGATAAATGCTGCGATAGCGATTGCGGTCGGCGGCATCGAGCACCGAGGCGACGACAGGGCCGTCGTCGCGGATCTCGATCATGCGCAGCGCCATCGAGGATGAGCCCGCCGGATGGCTGAGGTCGAGATCACCGGCCGATGCAAGGATGCTGTCGCGAATCTCTTCCGTCTCGAGCCGCCGCGGATTATGGCGCCAGATATAGCGATCCGCCGGGTCGATCTCCTGGTAGCCGGCAGGAACAGCGGAGCCAAGGCGATAGGCATGGCTCAGAACAATCTCACGCACCAGCTTCTTCGTCGACCAGCCGTTGGCAACGAAGTCCTGCGCCAGGTAATCGAGCAGCGCCGGATTCGAAGGCTTGTCGCCCGACGATCCGAAGTTATCGACCGTGCTGACGATGCCCGTTCCGAAGAGCTGCTCCCACACGCGATTCGCATACACGCGCGAGGGCAGCGGATTCGCAGGATTCGTGATCCACTCCGCCAGCTCCAGCCGCCCGCTGTGATTCGCGGGAATCTTCGGCGCTCCCGGAACGCTGACCACGGTCAGGAATCCGCGCGGTACAGTCGGCCCATGGCGCTCTTCCACGCCGCGTATGCGCACCGAAGTATCGGCGACCTCGCCGTCGCGCACGCTGTGGACCCCGTAGCCAAGCTCGCCCAGGTCTCCAAGCAGGGTGTAGTCCTCGCGCAGGCTTGCAACCTGCTTTTGCAGCTCGCTCAGCGTCTGCTTCTGCTCCGCCGTCGGCGTGGGATGCGTGCCATCCTTCTTCGCCTTGTCGATCGAGGCCTGCAGCTCTTCGAGCTGCTTTTTCTTCGTGTCCAGCTCCGCCTTTGCCTTGTCGCGGGCATCGTTCGAAATCGCGGGCGCATGCGCGGAGGTGCTCAGGTAGCCGAGATGCTTCGGGTCGTAATACTCAAGGCCGCTGCCGCCCATCTTGCTCGTCAGCCCGGCATCGTCCTCCGTGCTGGTAAAGATGCCTGCCAGCGCGTAGTAATCGGTCGTGGGGATGGGATCGAACTTGTGATCGTGGCAGCGCGCGCAGGAGACGGTCAGCGCCATCGTCGAGCGCGTCACCGTATCGATCTGGTCGTCGACCGTATCCATCCGGTAGCGCGCATGGAAACGCTGGTTCACGTCCTTCGGCCCGAGCGCGAGATAGCCGGTCGCAATCAGCAGCCGGTCGCGATCCGCTGGTGTGGCCGCGGGCAGCAGGTCTCCGGCAATCTGTTCGCTGAGGAAGCGATTGAAAGGCACATCGCG
Source organism: Silvibacterium sp. (assembly GCF_047605705.1). NCBI lineage: Bacteria > Pseudomonadati > Acidobacteriota > Terriglobia > Terriglobales > Acidobacteriaceae > Silvibacterium > Silvibacterium sp. The sequence continues at coordinate 68,621 of NZ_JASGFD010000029.1, forward strand.
GTTGTAGGCATCGATCACATAATCGCGATAGCGCCACGCATTCGGATACGGCATGTTGCGCGAAGGCCCGGAGGACTCCGCATAGCGCGCCACATCGAGCCAGTGCCTTCCCCAGCGCTCGCCGAACTGTGGCGAGGCCAGCAGCCTGTCGACCAGCGCAGTGTAGGCGCGCTGCGAATGATCCTTCTCGAAGTCGTGAATCTCCTGCGGCGTCGGAGGCAGCCCCGTCAGGTCATAGCGAAGCCGCCGCAGCAGCACAACCGGGTCCGCATCGGCCACCGGCTCAAGCTTCTTTGCCTGCAGGTTCGCGAGCACAAAGCGGTCGATAT